>CALDSK010000074.1 GCA_937911865.1 uncultured Synechococcus sp. | reverse complement strand
GGAACGAGCCGAAAGTATTGAGCTGATGAGATTTTTAGAATATGGTGAACGTATAGCCTGTGTAGCTATTGATTCAGGCTCTATTGGGGTTGATTTGCCAGAGCACATTGCTATGGTTGAAGCACTTTTATCAAAAGTGAGTAAGTAAGAATTTGGGTTATGGATGAGAGCAAGTCCCCTAAGCTATTGACAGCAGATATTAATCTGTCATCTGTAAGCTTACTGAGCTGTGATGTTGACGGGGTTTTAACTGATGGAGGTATTTACTATACTGACGAAGGGCGTGAGCTCAGACGGTTTCACGTGCATGACGGTTTTGGTATACAGCAACTGTGTGCCGCCGGAGTAATCGTCGCTTTTATAACTCGCAGCCAAACACCCTCTATTGAAGTTCGCGCCAAAAGGCTAGGCGTTTCTTATTGTTTTACGGGGGTTCGAGACAAGCTCCAATGTTTAAGCCATCTGATTGAATCACTGGGCCTTACATTTTCTCAAGTGGCTCATGTTGGAGATGACATTAACGATCTCAGTGTTTTAAGACATGTAGGAATTTCTATAGCTGTTTCTAATGCTATTCCAGAGGTACTTTCTCAGTGTCAATTTGTTACTCAAAAACCTGGAGGAAGTGGAGCCGTTCGAGAAATCAGTGATTCAATTTTATTAGCAATAGAGCTTTATAAAAGGAATAGTCAATAATGCCAGTTTCAGAAAATTTATTAATTCGTCAGCTTGATCTTGAATTAGTCGGTGGATGCAACTACAAATGTAAAATGTGCCCGCAGTCAGAGGGTAGGGAGCGAGATTTTCTGTCAAGCCTACCTTATGAGCTGTTTTGTTCAATTATTGAAGACGCCTGTCAATACGGCTTAGAGTCTGTTTCACTTCATGGTAGTGGAGAGCCGACGCTACATCCTCAAATTGTGGATATGGTGAAATTTGTAAAGAATAAAAATCTTAAATGTGTTTCTTTCACAAATGGTTCTTTGCTCAACAACGAGCTGTCTAGAGGATTAATCGAAGCTGGGATCGACATATTAAGAATATCTGCCATTGGATACGATCGGCAGTCATACCAAAAATGGATGAGTCGTGATTTATTTCAGATAGTCAGAGAAAATATCCGCCATTTTGTAAACCTAAATCGAGCTTTGAATGGAAACACAGAGGTTCATCTTAATCATCTCATTACAAATGTTGAGCAGCTTGAAAAAGAAGTGAACTGGTATCAAGAAAACTGGGTCAAATTTACTCAAGCTAAGGCTGAAATTTGGTTAATGCATAATTGGTCTGGTCAGTTTGAAGGACCTTATGAGCGCGATAAGTTAGTTAGACGAATGGAGCGTCGCTCGTGCGGGCGCCCTTTTTCTCCCTTGTTAGAAGTTCGTGCAGGTGGATTGGAAAAGCACAAGGCAGCTGTTGTAGCCTGCTGTATGGTATTAGGGCACGATAGCCAAGCTGTCCTTGGACATTTGGATACCCATACCATTGCTGAAGTAGTCAGCGGCGATAAGTTTAATCGTCTTAGGACTGCCCATGCTGAAAAGCGATTTGATGACATTTCATATTGTGCCAACTGTGATCAACTCTACGATTTGCCTGAAGCACTTGTTTGGTCCAATATTCCGGGGCGTCAGTATGGTCAGTCCAAGATTGTCAGCGGGGTTGATCATCGATCCTATGCAGAAATTGGTTGAGGCGCTACATCATCCTTTAATGTCAGTTTTACAGGCGAATTGATAGAGCTTAAGTAAGCTCAAGCCTAGTGCTAGCCTAATTCAGAATGACTGAAGTATTTCACAACGTGGGTAGAAAAGTTAAGCCTGTCATCTATCTAGATTGTCATCTAGAGTCGGCTCGATGGAGACTTCATAAGCATAGTACCTGGTTAGATCTAATTCAGCTCAGTTCAGATGAAAATCAAGCGGTAACAGATGACTTTACCAACTGGGTCGAGTCTCTGAGCGTTAAAAATGGAGCAAGCTGTCGGGGGTGGTGGTATACGTGGTTATCAAGCCGCGATCAGGTAAACTGCGAGCTTTTGGCTTGGTGGCGAGAGTTATTTTGTTTAGAGAAGTTGTTGAATCAAAAGCTTAGAGAGCATTGTGAGAGTGGTCTTGTCTCTGTAGAACTAGACGTAAACTTATCTAGCTTTGAAATTCTTAAAGCTGCGAATTTACTTGCTTTAAATTGCGGGTGGAGAGTGCGGCTTGAATCACAGTTCCCAATCGTACAGGTTCGAGTAAATCTAAAGTATCTTAAGACTGCGCTTTATCAATGGAAAATATTAGGAATTTATATAATTAGATGTTACCTTTTGGGCCTTAAAAAAATCAAAAATCGACAACATTTGGATGATGTAAAGGTAATTTTAGTAACCATTTTCCATGCTAGTCAAAAAAAGGTTGGGCACCAAGATGCTTATTTTGGCAAAATGCTTAAATCCCTAAAGGGGCAAGGAGTCAATTTTGCTGTTACAGGTTTATGTTACCCCAGCGACAAATTTCTATCTGGTAAAGCTACTATCTACAATGGTGCTTTAATTCATCCCTTTGGATGCTATCTAAATTTCTTAGAGATATTGTTGGTTTTGCTTAAAACAGGTTTTATATCATTTTCCATTAAATGGATCGAGCCTCATTATTTAGGTCTACCGTATCGAAAAGAGGCGCTTAATGTTTTAACTTATGGCGCATCATTAATGGGCGAGGCCACTTTAAAAAAGCTTATTAAAAGATATCCAAAAGCTTCTTTTATTCAAGTCTTTGAAAATAATCCTTGGGAAAGAGCTATTTCATTTGCTCTGCATCAGCATCCCATAGAGGTCGGGCGTGCAGGCTTTTATCACTGTGCTGTTATTCCCTTTCATCTAAAGAATCGGTTCTCGAAGTATGAAGTCGAACAACGGTTGATGCCTAATCTGATTATGACAACTGGAATTGAGGCGACTCACTCTCTATCAGTTATAAACTCTAAAAAATTAGATCTCTCCTTTATCTCAGGCTTAGATTTACGATCGCAGCCATCTTCACATAATAATATACAGCGGCCAAGGCAGACGAAGGGGGTAGAAGACAGTTCAGAAGGTTACTTGGTACTGATTGTTTTAGAAGGACTTCTTAAAGTATTGCCATTGGTATCTTTAGTGCTGGACTATGCTCGCCGTACTTTTAGTGTTAAATTTTGCATTCGGGCTCATCCTGTATTTCCATTAGAAGAGATAATGTCGCTTCTAGGAAAAGAGATCAGAGATTACCCAAATCTTATTCCAAGTGAATCTTCCCTCCAAGATGATTTTAATCGATGCTCTATAGCAATTTATCAGGGTTCCACGGCATTTATTACTGGTGCGAAGCAGCAGGTGCCCCTACTTCGGTTTGAGAGCGACTCATACCCATCCGATGATCCGTTCTTCCTCTCATCACAACCTATCCACCAGTTTAAAGATATAGACGAACTTGATGATTTAATGCATCAGTTTATACAGAATAAGCTTTATTCTGAGTCAGAGTTGGGAGCGATTGCCGCCTATGCTTCCCGTTACATGTCTGACCCTTTACACGAAAAAGTTGATGCGTTAACGCTTGAAATTTTGTCGAGACTTGATTTGTAGAATGAGCGTTTCACGATGCCGTAAGCTTCAGTATGTATAGATAGTTTAATGCATTTAAAGATACATGTTGGATGGAATGGGATAAACTGATCGGCCAATGATTAACTTTTTTGATTGTGATTGTGGAACCAAGCTTAGACGAAATCTTAGTTACTCCGCTAAAGCAGATCGATACGCCCGGTGGTGATATTTTTCATGGCATTAAGGCTATGGATGCAGGCTTTTCAGGCTTTGGAGAAGTTTATTTTTCTTGGATTAACTTTCAAGCAGTAAAGGCCTGGAAACAGCATCGTCGTATGACTATGAACCTGATTGTTCCCGTCGGCAACGTTAGGTTTGCTTTCTATCAGGAGTCTGAGGATATATTTAGAACAGAAACTATTGGTCAAGATAATTACTGCCGTCTAACTGTGCCACCTAAGATTTGGTTCGGTTTTTCAGGGGTTTTTATGCCCAAAAGTTTAGTGACTAATGTAGCTAACCTGAGCCATGATCCCCATGAAGTTTTACGGAAGGATTTAAACGATATATCTTATCTGTGGTGACAATGATATTTAACGTCATTAGAGAATAAATTCTGTTAAAAAGTAACTTTAACAAAAAGCAACTATAAATGAAAGTAATCCTATTAGCTGGAGGATTTGGGAGTCGTTTGGCTGAGTATACAGAGGTTATTCCAAAACCGATGGTGCCCATCGGCGGTAAGCCTATTCTCTGGCACATTATGAAAACCTACGCTTCTTTTGGACACAAAGACTTTTACGTTGCCCTGGGCTATAAGGCCGCGGTTATTAAAGAATATTTTTTGCACTATCGAACTCTCAATGCAGATTTTACCGTTGATTTAGGAACTGGAGCAGTTTCACCGCACCAGCTTGATCAAATTGATTGGCGGGTTACTTTAATTGATACTGGCCTGC
>CALDSK010000073.1 GCA_937911865.1 uncultured Synechococcus sp. | reverse complement strand
ACATCGCCTAGAAACCTAGCACATAAAGGTTTTCACCGGAATGAAATGGCCCTGTCTAATATTCTGGATGCTTTGTAAAGCATCTCAGGATGTTTTTTCCCATTGGAAGTCAATGTCCATGCCAATGTTACTTTCGCTTTTACCAAAGTAGGAATATCTGATATCGAGTCGGCTTGCTCAATCAGCCAGTGCGAAGTGTCGATGATAATTTCATACGCTTCGCATAGATGTGCGGTGTGACGAATTTCAGTATAAATATCTTTTACAAGACTGTAATATCCTGCTTCTAAGATTGCTCTTCTAAGTCCAGAGGATATGATTGCCTGCTTACTTCGGAATACTTCTTCCTTTTTTCCCCACAACTCAAAATCATGTTTGATTTCCCATTCGCGAGCAAGATTTAGTATGTACTGCAGGGTCTCTTCAGTATCTGACAATCGTATCAACCTGAGTGTTTCTTCATCTTTTTGATGATTTTTAACAGAAACTTGAGGACTAAGAGGATACCATGTTAGAACATCTTCATCATTAATTTCAGGGACCTTGTACATTTGAAAAATGTGTGAAGCATGGTTCCTTAAAAAGTTTAGGACAGCACATAAGAGAGATGCCGCCTCAATGTAACTCAAGCCCCTATCAGGGTTCTTGGCAATTATTGCTTCAATCAGTGCAGCTGCATTTTCAGGACTAGGCTTACGCTTACCTCTCGTAATACTAGATAATGTGCCTGCGTTTACCTTCGACAACCTTGATAGCTCAGTAATACTGCTGAAGCCCAGTTCGTTCGCTGCACTAGTTTGTGTTTTCTTCCAGGACATAGAATTGCTCAGTGAAATTTATAGTTGGCTGGCTAGCTATTCAAACTGCGCTGATTCTGTAAATCGAAAAATTGATACCTGAACATAAAGTCAGTGATCCGGAGGCAATCTTAACAAGTGAGATTGATAGTGTTAGCTTGCCGAAGCTACTGGAATTCTTAAAGAGGCTGAAAGACTACACGATAAATTGCTGGCTCTCAATAAAGCTAATGATGACATCTTACTGAAAATATTCATTGAGTGAATGCTTGCATGTGCAAGTCATTGAATGTATCAGCCTATACTGCAGGGTGTGTTTTTTACCGCTATTCCTCATCAGTTAGAGAATATGAGAAGCGATGCATATCTCTCTTTGAGTCTTTTGCCCCATACTCTGTGTATAGCTATTGAGGGTCGAAGCCATTACTTTCTTGACTTTGTAGAAACTGTCTCCTTCATAACAATGCACGTGCATGTCAATTTATGCACGTGCATTGTTGTTTGATAGCTATTTTTATGTGTTCGAGTAGGTTGAATTGAGTTCAAGAAGAATCATTGTGTGAGCAATGATCCGATTGCATTCTGGAGATTCTACTATGTCTTTTTTGAATTGGAAGATGCCAGGAGATATTCGATTTAAGTCTCCATTCGATATTTTTTCTCAACGGAAAGAACCTCTCGTTTTATTTACGAGCCTGCTCTTTCTGGGATTCCTCTCTGCGCTTATAGTCGATGGCTTGTTTTTTGTGCCGCCTCCCGTTGTAAGTATTTTGGCTGTTGATGTATCAGAGTCGGCTATTAACAGTGAGATGTTTCCAGCAAGTGAGATCTGCGCTCTGCAACGCCTTTCACTGCTGCCAGAGGATGAGCAGATCGATGTCTGGTTTGCTGATCGCTCAAGTTTGATAGGGCGGCAGCAAGTTGAACGGACTCACCAGAGGCTGGGATGTCATTTGCCTCCAAGCGACGAAGAACTTGAAGTTAACGGTCTGGGGAAATCTCCTGGAACCTCTTTGAAAAGTGCTGTTCAGCTCTCGCATTTGGAAGCACAAAAGCGCCGTTCCCTTGCCTCAAATCTTCCAATAGTCGTTGTGATTGCATTGCATGAAGTCGAGCCTATTCCCTCAGAAGAGGTGGACGTGTCTAGTCTTATTGAGGCTCTGCAAGAACTAGCTGAAGTCGCAGATGAGATTTTGCTTGTTGGCCCCAAGGGAGAGCTTGCTAGAGAGCTCAATCGTCTCTCTCTTGAAGTCAAAGGAGTCAAATTTTGTGCCTTTAGAGATTTGAAACAGGTTGCGTACTGCTTAGAGAAAACCTTTGAGAAAGGCCGAGAAAGGGGACATTGATAGCATCATCAGTGTATTGAATTTTGAGTTTTAAATGTCTGCTTTCTGTATTGACGCTGATTTAGTACATCGCTGTATTGGAGAGAAAAATGGCTCAATATCGTTCCATCATGAAAGTCTTACTGCTCCGCGATCCTTGGCATTACGTTGCGATATGGATGTTGTTGACTGCAGTAAATCTTCAGCGCTTATCGGAGAGGCGAATTGCAAGAATTTGTGCCTGTGTTCAGGAGTGTGGGCAGTCTTCAGCCGCGCAAGAAATAAGTGGGGAACTAAGAGCGGTAGCTGAATGCCAATTCAGTCCTGCATCACGTTTTCTGTTTAAAGCCATTGTGGTTGTGATTGGTGGATTAACCTTTGGACGAGGATTTTACTTGCTGACGGAGAGTGTTGTAGGTAGCACTGACCTTAGCAACTTTATCCCGGTAGCTACCTTCGTCGGTGGATTATTTACGAGTGCGTGTGTCGATACGCTAGCAACAATTGCAGCGACAAATTGGAATAAAAGACGCGATTTACGTCTTCATCTACAGCCATTTGAACAGTCTTGGAAGGCGTCAGAAGCTTCAGCCACAGTAGTGACTAAGGCATATCATGGCGCTCGATGTGCTCTAGTTCGAAAAGTGGAAGGGCGAAGTGGTATTTGGCAAATTCCACTGCATACTCTCCTTGCTGTTGTTCTCAGTGGGCTGGAATTTACGGTGACGTTACAGGTCGTCAGATCGCCCTTGTCGCAGAGTTTGCTAGCAGGGCTACTGAATATGACGTCGCCTGATGGGGTGCCAAATTCTTTAGAACTAGCGATCTCATCTTTGCCTGTTGTACTCACGTGGGCTTCTGCATTTATCCAAAGCTACTATTTTGAGCGGCCAGAGTATACAAGAGATTGGATTCGGCGATATTGCCGATATATCAAACCAAGTGATGCTTGGTCTGATGAAGTAAAGCACGATTGGGTTGAGGATCGCTTGTATGAAGATGGTTGCTTGAATGCGGAGCTTGATTTTATTTTGGGGCGCCATACAAATGGTGATCTTAAAAATCTACAGATGGCTGATGCCGACTACGATGCAGCCTTTATCAAAGCAAAGATGCATCAGGCATTAGAAGACTACAGGGTTCAGGTTCGGTATTTGCGAGAGCAATCTCATACTGAATCAATCAGTTTGCCTGAAAGAGCTCCTTTGCCACCATTGCTCACACAAGATCGCTGCGATTTAGAAATTTTCGAGCAGGAAGAGCGTCGTCGCTGTATTCAAGACGCTTGGGTTCGAGAGGAAAGTCAGAAATTATCAAACCGCTTACAGGAGGCATTAAAAACTGCTGAGACCGACTGTCGGAGTGCAATTCAAAGTTTGTATCAGAAGTGGCAGGAGGCTGCTGCTCGCTATCAAGCTGGTTATCGCCAGTGGCAGCGGCTCAATAAACGAGAGGACGATGCTGCTTAAGTCAGTGAGGATGCATCTACTTTCTACGTCATTTCATCACTGGGAGAATAGCCATGAAGATGGTGTTTAAGTTGGTCCTCGTACTATTGCCCATAATTTTGGCGAACGCTACCAATCCCTCACCTAAGGAATATCGCAGATACGTCTATCGCAAACTTTGTCTGACCCAGGGACTACGAAGCTGGGACGTGCAAATGACCTGTGACGCCTTAAATTTACTCCCTGAAACAGGCCGAGAATGGGCACTCGGCAAGAATGTTACTCGAGATAACTACTGGCTGTTCAGCGTTTACACCCTGGATGCGCCAACTTTGTACGACGCCAGTCTGGGATTGGGTGGGGGCTTTATCGACATTAGTGAGCGTTTTAATGAGCCATCCCAGCTTGCTGAAGAGTGATCTGACGGTTGCTTCTGAACTTCATGCCCAAACCAGCTTCTGTTCCAGCTTGCTCTTGCGAGTTTCCCAGTCGGGCAGGATGCGGGTGAGGATGTCGTAGAAGTGGGGCTGTGGTTGGGGTGGGCGAGGCAGCGAATGCGGAGGGGCGGTTGCTCGTAACTACGGTGTCGCAAGGGAGCTATACATCAGACGCTCTATCCTTAACTCTTCAGGACTACCTGGGACACGAGTAAGCGGTCACGATGGGTAACCTATCTACCAATAAAACTTTGCCGGTAATTGGCCTAAATGGGTTTTGGCTGTGTACTAAGGCGAAACAAAAATCTGATCGCTGAACGTAGTCTGAAAGTTCTGTCGGTGATTGCCGATATGCTTGACAATCACCGCGATTATCAATTTGGCAATGTGTTCTACGCCCTATGATGGGCAAGCACCTGTGAGCTATAAGAATGGCAACGCTCAGCCCTAACGCTGGACAGCTCAAGGGCACAGCGGTTTCCTATGCCCTGACGGTTCAGGAGAGTCCTATGGCCAGCA
>CALDSK010000072.1 GCA_937911865.1 uncultured Synechococcus sp. | reverse complement strand
AACATACCTTTGGTGAACTCGCCATTGCCATCAGGAATCACGTGAATATTTTCAGCTTCTTGATCGTCACACCAGGCGTTCATCACAAAGGTATCGTTCACAGACATACAGATAATGTCATCAACGCCATTTTGCTTGAACAGGCCAGCATATTCGTTATATCCGGGCAGGTGAGTAGAAGAACAGGTCGGGGTAAATGCACCGGGCAGCGAAAAGACAACAACCGTTTTACCTTTAAAAAGGTCATCAGTTGTTACATCAACCCATTCATCGTTCTGACGGGTGTGAAAAGTAACGTTAGGGACCTTTTGGCCTTCGCGGTTTTCTAATGCCATGAAATATAAATCTCCTTTCTCATTAATCCTTACAGACTAAATCATACTCATAATGAGTACGTTTTAGCAACCCACAGCAGAATTATATCCCTTTGGACATAGCCCAATTAGACATGGCCCAATGTAAAAGGCGGCGGTAAAGCAGGTCGTAGCAAAGCACTCGCCACTGAGCTGTATCTATTTTTGCATTTCGAAAGAAGCGCTTAAGAAAGATCTTCAGTAGATGTGCGGAATCTGCTAAACGCCCAGAGCGCTTTATTTTCAGCAATATCTTAATTCCGCAGCGTGCTGGGCCATCATTCTGCCAAGTTCTCATCAAAGTTCGGTGATTTCGCCAAGTTTTGAATATAGACGGTTTGTCCATTAGTCGTCGAAAGGCCAGTCACCGACCCAGAAGAAGATCAGCTAAAAGCCATAATCTTAGACCGGTTGAACTATCCTTTTACCATTTCACTGACCTATCCAGAACAGATTGAGCGGGGCAAAAGCGGAAAGTTTGAAGAGTTTTTGTCAGAGATAGACTAGGAGAATACCCATGGACCATCGCGTAGTAGCGATTGGGCTGGATGCTGCCGATCCCGATTTGCTCGCTCAGTGGATGGCACAGGGCAGTCTAGAAAATTTGCGCACCTTCAAAGCCAATAGCGCCTACGCCAGAGTCACTAACGTAGACGCTTATCGGGCCGAAACCCCTTGGACGACCTTTCTGACTGGCTGCTGGCCAAAGACAGTAGGGCACTGGGGTCCGATTGTTTATCAGCCCGATACCTACGACGCCAAAGAGCCGGGCGCTTATAACTTCGAGCAGTATCCGCCTTTCTATGCGCTTGAGTGCGATCGCCGCGTTGCTGTTTTTGATATGCCTCAGGTACGCCTATCACCAAAAGTCAACGGCATCCAAGTTCTAGGCTGGGGTTCCCATTCCCAACAAGGTCCCAGTTGCTCTGTTCCCCCTAAGTTAATAGAACAGCTCCGGCAAAAATACGGGTCGCACCCTGCCTACGACGAAGCCTCTCAGGGCAGCAGCGATCATGCAAACTGCTACGACACCCAAGCTCTCAATGAACTGAAGCATAAGTTACTCACAGGCGTTAATCAACGCTCCCATATCTTCCAACATCTTCTACAACAAGAACCCTTGGGATCTGTGCATGAACCCTGTTTGCTGAAGCACATTCTAGCAGCCACTCTCTCTGGCACCTGAGCAAAGAACATCCGCTGTTCAACCATGCCCAACAGCAACAAACAGGCGACGCTATGCGCGAAGTGTTTCAGGCCATCGATCAAGAAATCGGAAACATGCTCACTCACATTGCGGACGACACCTACACCGTTATTTTCTCAGGTCATGGAATGCAGGCCAATGCCCTAGACGTACCGAGTATGATGATGCTCTCTGAGTTTATGCATCGCTGGCACTTTGGCGAACCCGCCTTAGCCCCAGGACAGCTCAATCAGCCGTTGCCAGAGCCAGAAACAAACTACTCTCAGCACTGGAAACACGAAATCTGGAACCGACGGGCAGCCACCGCTACTGGGCTAGACTCGCCAACCGAGCAGCAGGCCAATGGCGCTCCGCTCAGCTGGATGCCTGCTAACTGGTACAAACCACTGTGGCCACAGATGAGAGCTTTTGCGCTGCCCAGCTACTCTGAAGGACAAATTCGAATTAACTTGAAAGGCCGAGAAGCCAGGGGGCTGGTGGATATTGGTGAGTACGACGCGCTATGTCAGGCACTTTGTGAACAGCTTGAGCAGCTGACCAATGCGCGGACTGGAAAACCTATGGTAAGAAAGATTTCTCGAACCCGTCAGCATCCGCTAGAGAGCAGTCCCAACGCTGCGCCAGCCGACCTACTGGTTCACTGGGATGAATCTGGTCCGACCGATGCTGTCGATCATCCGTTGATTGGCAGAATTGGTCCCGTGCCCTACTTTAGGACGGGTGGACATCGCTCGCATGGTTTTTTGATGACAAAAGGCCCTGGCATAGAAGCCGGCACTCGATTAGCAGAGGGAAAGGCAACTGATATTCCAGCGACTATTTTGACGCTAATGGGCATTTCTCCTCCAAGCTATTTTGACGGACGGTCACTGATTAAATCAACGCTTCAGACTTCAGATCAATCCGCCAGGCGATCGCCAGCAAAAGAGAAAGAACTCTCTGTTCACGCTAGCTAATAGGCAAATTGGTAAGCCTGTATTTTGTCTAGCTGACCTTGTTGGGCTTGCTGCAACGCAGCCTCTAGCCAGGGCTTTAGGCGAAAGTTAATTTGCACCTCAAAATCATTCGCAACAGCTGTATAAAAAGTAAGCGCTTCAGATAGGGTTTGAATGATATCGGACTGCTTTGACTGCTTTGCCTGAATTTCTGCCAAAACCATCTTGCTGTTGAGACATTCCACTGGAAACTGATGAGAGTGAGAATTTGCTGCAATAGAGAGATATAGCGGTTCTCACTTGAGTGAGGTACAGTAGCAGCGGTAAGCAAACCAGTGC
>CALDSK010000071.1 GCA_937911865.1 uncultured Synechococcus sp. | reverse complement strand
GATACAGCACCTCGCCCATGAACTTTGTGCGATACACAATTCCAATGTCGCTCCAGGCCATATTTCGCTCATGGAGCTGCTGTACGCGCTCAGCTAGATAAACAGCTTCTTTGCCAAAACTGGGCAACTTTACTAGCTCTGGAATTGCACCCTCTCTGCCAGCGGTCTGTGGCTGTAGTCGGGGGCGATCTTCCTGCGGAAGGGTTCCGCCATCGCTGGGTTCGCATTCTGAATGCGGTTCCGTCTGCCGAATAAAGCTGTAGGCCAAGTTCAAAACCTCGGTCGGGTTCCGGTAGTTCACTTTTAATATGGTCGTTCGACCTTGGGCTTGTATGCCAACGCTTTTGAAGCTGAATTCTCGGCGCTTTTGCTTGCCATATAGACTTTGTGCATCGTCATAGAGCAGCAGCAGAGAATTTGTCTCAGGCGACACCATCTGAGCAGCCAACTGAAGCCACTCCGCTTCAAAGTCATGTCCTTCGTCAATCATCACCGCGCCGTATAGTCCAGACGGGATTTGACCACGGGCGATCGCGTTGATGACACGCTGTACCAGCTGCTCGATGTAGTCACTGCCACTGCAACGACGCCAGTCGGGAAGGCCAACCCGATAGGTTTGCAATAGGTCTTTGCACCAGCCATGAAAATGACGGACGATTATAGGCTGACCAACCTCTCCTCGGGCACGGATCATATTCTCTAGGTGCGCTGCCAAGGAAACGTTGAAGCAAAGCACTAACACAGGTTTCTGAGTGCTTTCGGCCAGATACTGCGCTCGATATGCCAATATCAGTGTCTTACCAGAACCTGCCACACCATGAACCACACGGTGGCCGTCGCCCAGGCTGCGGGCCAGCTGCTCTTGCTGTAGATCTAGGATTTGCACTAGGTCTAGTGGCTGCGTCGGTTCTTCTGGCTCGGCTTCAAGTGTTAAGCCTAGTAGTTCTAACTGCTTCGGGGTAATGCGTAATTCGGGGAACAGGTGCCATCGCACTCGATCAATCTGCGCTTGGTTCAGCTCTATGCCAAAGGCGTACGGACTCATTGCCCACAGCTGCTCTTGAAAGTCACCTGCGTCAACGGCTTCGGTAAACTCGTCTTTGCAAATGACCAAATGCGATGCGATCGCTTCGCCTAATGCCGGTATCGCATCGAAGGCTTTGCGGGTGATATTGCTAAAGACCACACCGTAGCCGTATGGCATGATCAGCTTGCCTTTATGCTGACTATCCGTCTGTACTAAAGCCGGATCATGCTCTAGTAACTCATGAATTGCTAGGGCATGATCTCGTGCTTGTTGGAGCGGGTTCTGAGTGCTCTTGATACCTGAGTGAGTGAGTAATTCCACATTCTGGCTTGTCACGGATTGAATATTCTCTAGTTTCCAATCTTTGACTTCTAAAATCAGCAGCCCTCGTGATGGATGTAGAACGATAAAGTCGGGATGTCGCCTTTTCTCTCCAATCGGCACGTTATACCAAAGCAAATTGTCATCATCTAGCTTTTCTTCTAACCGTCTAGCCAGACGCCGTTCGCCTGACATCATTTTGCTAGAGCAGCTACCAAATGAGGGAATTAAGCTGGCCATCTAATCGTTATTGCTCAACGGTGGACTACCTCCAGCTTTCCCAGTCAGGACGTAGTGGGGTGTCTAAATGATACTCAAATCACTCAGGAAGGGTCTTTATAGCCTCCTTGTCCTCAAGTTAGCAGAAGGCATCTCAACATAGGTATTTCCGTGGCTGACGCCATTCAATACCTAGCTTTAGGTTTGACTTAGAACTATAAAAAGCACGACCGTTTTATGCTCAATGTTGCATACCTACCCAAAGATTTTGCTATTGGATGTTACGTTCCACTCTGGCAATGGCCTGAGGATGGGCCACCTGATCACTACACAGGGTTTATTGCGGCTATTAAGGGAATCTTCGATGGCACAGACCCATGCCTGAAGAACCAAGCTATCGAAGAAGCGGTTGAGTTTCTGTCTAGTAACCTCTGTGGTTTTGATGCCGTTGCCGTCGTACCATCACACAAAGCCGCGAAGACTTCATCCACAGGGATCTATCGCGTTGCTGCTGAGCTGTCTAGACAATCTAGCGAACGCATCGTTGACGCAACAGCTTGCTTACACAGAATTAAGGATATTAAGAAGCTTGCTGAGAGTAAAGGTAAGCGCTCGATGCAAACGCATCTCGACTCTATTCAACTTAGACATTCTCAGCGCTTGAAAGACAAACGCATTCTACTTTTAGATGACGTACGCTGTTCTGGAAGCTCTCTTGATGCCTGTGTTCAGATCTTGAACAACGAAGCACTTCCTACTGCGGTTTATCCTTTGGCTCTTGCTCAAAGCTGGTATGACGGTATGGAAGATTTCGAACAAGCTTATGCACACATCGACTTTGAAATTCATCGGGATTACCAAGTACAAAAGGAAATACTCAATATTGAGAAAGATCAAGAGCGTGATGCTTTAGGTAACCTTCAACGATTTGCTTTCGGTCACTGATTGCAGAAGCGAGTAGCACATTTGACTTTTCAGAAACCTATTGCTTGTGAGAATGCTACTAGAGAAAATTTGTTTACCACTGCGGTACGTTAACGGCACTGGCACCTTTGTTTTTCCCTTGGTTAGGCGGCATTGGTAAGAGCTTCTCAGCCTCTTTAAATCGCAGCTCAATTTGTTGCTCAAGATCTAGGTTAGGCCGTCGTCTCGATTCGTTGTGAATGAGTTTTTCTCTAACTATTGGCCAAAGGCTCTCACAGGTATGTCTACGCTTAATATCCTTCCCAGGGATTTGTAGGCGCTTCTTGAAATGTATAGGTTTCTGATTGTAGTCAGGGTTGATAAATATGCATTCTCCGACTCCGAACCTCATCACCTCATCAGCTAAGATCAACGGCCTGGTTCTAACCTGCTCGGATACAGACCGATTACGTCCGCGATCGTCGCCCCGCGTGCGGCTCCACGATTTTGTTCTATATGTGACTTCCTTTTCCCCAATTTCTTTTGAATAGCCCTCAGCAGTCTGAATATCCCCTGGGTTGAATAAAAAACGAGTTGAGCAGGCAGCAGCGAGTATCTTAGCGTTTTGCTCGCCATAGCCTTCTACGAGCTGTGGAAAGCTTTGATAGCCGAAGATGCCGACAAACCCTTTACTTCTATGCTCGTTCGGCCACCGAGGACTTGAAGGCATAAATATTGTTGGAAATTCATCAGCGCCAAATATTAAGGGCACCTTTCTAGAGACCGCGAAGTTCTTGTTGATGACGACGTTGATAATAGCTGCTAGCAGCGGGTTGATCACATCCTGTCTGAATATATCACTCTGAAAAATTAGGATCTCCTTTTCTTGAATCATGGGAGAAACGTTTGTGTCTCCTAATAGGGACGTTAACAGTCTAGGATCGATGAATCTAGTTAGTACGTCACTGGCTGTTGCGATGATGCCGCTGGATGTTTTCTCACTCGCACCGGACTGTATGAACTGTGAAAAATTAACCTGGACAAAGTACGATAGGCGATTTTCTTCTGCGGCATATGCAAGTCTCTCCACCAGATTCGGAAGCTGCGCGACACTAAAAGCCATCGCCAAATCTGGATAAACAGTACCCTTTGCAAATTGCAGCAGTGCTTGAATTAGCCTTTGTCCCGCAGGGCCAAAAAAGGCATCTGTTTTGCCACCGCCCGTTTTGAGGTTTTTGTGAAATACTTCTGCAAGAACCTTGGCTGTTGTCGCATCATCTTTATTGGCTAAAAAATCTAGAGGATTGATGACGCAGGTGTAGTCACGGCCAGGTGCAAAAATACGAACTTTGTAGCCATAACGAGCCGCCAACGTTGCGATGTACGAGATCTGCCCGCCGTCCCCGTTCTCATCTGCCTTGTAGTCGTATAGCAGTATCGGATGCCCTTGCTCAATCGCAGCGCAAAGCATTGGGTCAATTGCACTGAAAGTTTTCCCTGAGCCTGCTTTACCCACGACGATGATGCTTCGGTTAGCAGACGGTACGAGAACACTAGGGAGCTTCTGTGTGACAAATGCGAGCCCTGTCATTACGCCTGGAAGCGCCTGCCACTTTTCTATGCTGCCGCACCATAGGCATACGTTTTGAGTCGTTTTCTTTCGTAGCGCTTTTTGTGCAGCGGTGATCGCCTTGAGCTTATCCCCTGTTTTTGCCCATTCTGCTGATGTCAAATGATGACGCCTCCCTTGAAAGGTATTCATCAAAATCAGTAGGCCGAGAATGGCAAAAAGTGCAGCCCCTTGCATATTGAACAGGACTTCTTTGATTGTGTTGAAAACCGTAGTCAGCGGATCTAAGAAGGCGTCTGTATAAGCCCCATCAGAAGCCAGCACAGAAGTCTGGATAAGTCTCATACTTCTGTGCTGGCTCCATCTAAAATATCTGCTTCAATAGCAATATCTCCCAACGCCTTCAAAATATCTGAGTCTATATTTGTTTCTCTCGCTGCCGCTGCAATTGTTTGTCCGCCGTCTACTAAGGCAATAAGCTGACGCACTTGAGAGACAACAGGATCGCTTTCTGCTGTGTAACCGCGTGCGATCGCAATTTCCAACCCATTCGCAATATCTGCAATAGTCGGCTGCTCAAGAGACGATCTGACGGTCGGAACGTTGGGGCGTTCGAGCCTTCTGGCTGTACGCGCTAGGATTGCATCAGCAGGTACGATGGCAATACCGTTACCCCTAGCCTCCAATGGTCGTTCCTGCCTGAGATGAAGATCAAATATATACGTTCTGGAAATGCCTTCAGGATCGATTGCGCTGACGATTAGGTTCGGTACTGCTGCTGTCGTCTGGCCTTCAAAATCTAGCGGCTCTATCTCCCGCAGCACGATCATACTGCTACGGCCACTCTCAAGAGGCGCGTTCGTGCTGTAGACAATCTCAGACATATCTGAGAGCTGAATGTAGGCAATGACTTCTCCGTTCTGAAAGTCGATAACTGAGCCTCTACCTGTGTATATGTCAACTGATACAGCGTTTGCCTGTGCCTGCTCTTCAGAAATTAACCTGAGGGAAGCTGCTGTTCTATTAGCTGCCGAAAGATCCGTTGTTTGTTGTGCAGATGCTGGTGAGGCTACTCCGAACCCAATAGAAAGGCTCAAAAGTAATGCTGCAATGCCATCAATTAAGTAGTGATTTTTCATGAAGGATAAGCCTGTATATCAATCAGTCAGTCGTTTTGTTTATCCAAGAATGCAGGTTCTGATAGGTTAGCGATTGACGTTTAGAAGGCCATTTACAAATACGCTCACCTCTTCTCCCTCAGGTACAACCAACACGGGCAGACGCTCGTCATCCGGGTCTAATCTCTGCTGCATTCGTTCGGTTGTAGCGCCGAAAAATCCCTCCATAGCTGCGGCGAGTATGTTGCGATCGCCATTAGAAAACACAGTGGTAGACGAGGCGCTGTTATTCGTAGATGAGCTAGTTGAAGTCGTGTTACCAGAATTGATGGTTCTACCAATATTGCCAAGTGCGCTCGAAAGCCCGAACATCAAGTCTTGGCTGATGGTGTCTTGGCCGTTGGATAGCTGGGCAATCAGAGGCGTATTGTTTTTACCTCGTATCGAAAGCACCCCTCTTTCAAGCATCTCTTGCCGCATATTGCCGTTGCGGTCTTCGTAGACGATGGCAACAACGGCTTGATTTACTACCTGACTTTGAACTGAGATAGAGTCGATTTCTGTAATCAGCACAGTTCCTTCTGGTAGCGCCGATACTCCGTTGACATCTACCAAAGGCTCTTTGAGCGTTACAGCAAATCTTTCAGAGGATTGCGCATTGTCGTTGCTGCTATCGGGTGAGTAGACCATAGGCACAACCACTGTGGCTGCTGCCGAAGTCCCTGTCGTAATTTGGTGAACTTGAGGATAGCTTTGTGTGTTGCTGCGGACTCTATTCAGGATTCCTTGTGCGCCCGCCGATAGTGGTCTATTCTGAGCTGCTTCTGGCTTGGCATCGCCTGAGTCACTAGCTTCCCTATTACCTGCTGATTCGTCTAATCTCGTCAGGGCGACCGCGCTATCTTCCACCTGAAAGTTAGCCTCAAATGACTGCTCAGGTTCTAATGATTCATCGGTGCGTTGCTGCTCACTTTCTCTAAGTTCCTGGAGTAAATCAGGCTGCGGCTCGGCTGGCTCGATATCAGCTGGCTCGGTCTCCGAAGGTCTGATTGATACAGATGGGCGGAGTGTTTCAGTTGTTCTCCATTGAGCAAAGGTTGCTTGTGGTTCTGTTACGAGTGGTTCATCTCCGATAGTGGCGATCGCGAAACCTGCTGAGCGATCTGTTGTGTCGCCTCCTTGCCTTGGATTACGATTAGCGACTTGTTGTGTCTGCTCAATGACTGCTAAGTCAGTCCCACTGGTTCCAGCCATCGCTAGCTTTGTCCACTGCTCAAAGGGGTCAGCCTCTGGCTCAGGTGGCTGATCAACAGCAGGAGCCTCTGATCTCAGAGGAGGACTAGGTGCAGGGGACGCTGGTGCCGGACTGGGTGCCGGAGACGGGCTCGCTGGCGGAGGTGAAGCTGTTGAGACGGGGACTACTGTCGTGTCTACTTTTGCTGGTGTCTCTTCTGAATTAGGGTTTTCTTCAGCAGGCTGAGCTTGGTTACTATCGTATTGTTGATCGACCAACGCTAGCTGGCTTCTAAAAGCATCTGATTCGCTCGGTTCAACGGCAATCTCTTCTTGAGCATCTCCTGTCTCGGCAAACTGAGTTTTCTTCCCGCCGAGGTTTGAAATGACAACCCAGCCTAAAAAGAAGGCTCCAAGTGTGCCAAAGACTAGAACACTTCGAGAGATAGGCGAATTTTCTATACTTCTACCATTTGTTTCTAAAAGTTGATCAGGCGGTAGCAGTCCCTCATCTGTCTCATCTGGCGGAACACCTGCAATGCTAATACTCTCTTCATACGAGATAGGTGTTTCAGTCTCAACGTCTGCTGTATGTAATCCGTTGTTGTTGATCATGGCTTAATTGTGAGGGGTGTAACATCAGTGATCATCAAACAGTGCCTCGACAGCGAATAAACTTAGCGCCGCCAAGCTAAAGGTTCTTCTTCTCCTAGCGATGGTTCTATTGGGGGAACTGCTGTGAGTGAGATCGTTCGATTAAGTGGAATTTCTCCGATCTCTCCACTTGCGTTTCTGTCTACGCGAGTTGCGACGATATCAACCTCCCATTTAGCTGAGGCCACCTGTCTGGGTTCGCTGACGGAGTAGAACCGCACAACAGACTGATGGTTACCTGAAAACACTGTTTGGGGAAGAACGTCTCTTCCCAATAGAGTCAGAAATTCTTCTCTAAAGCCAGATTCCATCAGAAAAGAGGCCAGGTAGGTTTTGGTTGGCACAGTCTGCTTTCCTACCTTGATGCCTTTATCTGTATAGTCCGCGCCTGGAACCTGGCTATCCCACTCAAAAGATAGCTGCATCCAGGTGGTTGCTGTCTTTTTGATAACCTCCGCCTCTCGGTGGGTTTGATCGAACTCCTGTGCAATTCCGGTGTAGCCATCGGGTTGCTGCACGTAGACAGACTTCTTAACTGCTAAAGAGCGGTTATTGGCAATCAGCACAAGATTGCAAAGAGCGCTCACTGCTAGTGCTAAGGCAAGTCCTGCCAGAACAACAACGACGCTGCTCTCTTTACGAATCGGAATGTGTTTGATATCTTCTGCGGTCGGGAGCGTTTCTTTTTTGTGGGTTCTGCGCAGTAGCTGAATCATGTTTTTCTAAAGCCTCCTATGATTGCTGAGATGCCGCCTGTCGCGACGGCTGCGATCGCATTGGCGCGGCGGCTAATACTGTTGAACATGGCAGCGCCGCCCCAAGTCGCTCCTGCCGTAGCAAACAGCGGCGCAAATAAAGAGGCAAAGGCAAGAAACCCTAGATTGGAGGCTACTTCGACAACATTACCTTCTGTATTAATGAGAACAGTCGCAACGATGCCCACAACCAAGTTGTAACCAAGCTGCATTCCTAGAATCGATACCATGGCAGAGCCCCAGATGAAGATCGGGCGACCCGCTGTTGGCAATATCGACATGACAAGGGCAATCGGTGCTAGAACTGCTGTAATCAGGAGCGCTGCTTCACTCATGTTGACGAAAGCCCACTGCAAGGCATCAAGCACGGCTTGAATGACTGGGAATGTCTGGTCTTGAACAACTTCACTGAATCCACCTTGAAAGAAGCTGGCGATACCCTTAAGGCCCGTTCCGGCATCAGCGAGAAAACCTATCGTTCCATCTGCCTGAGTGCCCAAAAGCATAGCGGTTTCGGCAAAAGCCCTGGCCGGACTCATATCTACGCTGCTGGTTTTCTCTAAGGCATCAATAATGGCTTCGCCTTCAGCGCCTTTAGATTGCCAGCAGGTTGTTAGCTCCTCTCCCACATAAGAGATACACTCGCCGTATAGCTGATTGATTCTTTGAACGCCGATATTATTGCGTTTGAGCTGTTCTGTCGCAATCTCCAATCGCACGCCCATCACCTGCCGTTCAGTGACAGATCTCACCACAAAATATCCAACTTCTCTGATGGCTAACGTAATGTATGCCAACAATTTTCCGTTTCCGCTGAGGAATAAAACGGCGGCAATCGGAAACGATAGCATTTCTACGACCTTGCCAATACTCTGAGCGTTGAGCAGCTCGGAGCCAGACTTTACGGCCATATACAGTAGGCAAAACCCTGCAATGACCTTGGATGTTTCAATCATCGCGCTCCACATGCCTGTCATATCGCTAGGGTCAAACACAGAGATCCAAGTTTCCTGCCATGCCTGAACAGTCCCCTTTGACAGTTCGAGGGATTGTTGAAGAATGCTAGCAGCGGCTTCTGATCCTTCTTGTGCGAGGACAAAACTGTATAACATATTATTCTCCCAGAGTAGAAAGCACTAATCCAGGCATGATGCACAGACTGACTAGGGTAATGCAAATGGAGAAACCAGATACATT
>CALDSK010000070.1 GCA_937911865.1 uncultured Synechococcus sp. | reverse complement strand
TTGGTAACTTTGGTCCCTTTGGTGAGCCTAACATTGTCACAGGCGATCAAGATATTGGTTCCACAACTGTTGGAGCTAACGGTTCTAACGTGGTTAGCGCTAACGATCAAGACCAAACCAACGTTCTGATCGATAGTGATGCTAGTAACTATTATCCCTGGTATCCTCAGCCTATTTATGGTGAGTACTAAGGGGCTGGCTATTTGCACCATCGGCTTTAGCCTGAATCGCTATTTGTTAGCTGCCGCATTTGCGGCTGGTTATCAAGCCGATGGTTGTTTTTTTGAGTTACTCGCCTAACACTCAGCAGCAAACAACAGCTAAACGGTTGCGCGGTAAACTCTTTTCCTTGATAAAACAGGAGACCCCTGCCATGCTAAATCGATGTAAAACCCTTGGACTACTTTCCATTGTGTCTATTCTATCTTTCTCTTCCGCTGCTTTTGCAGACCAAAGTAGCTATCAAAGCGTCTCTGGTTCAACTAGCGCCTCGGGCGCAAATACCGCTTCCATGAGTCGTACCGAGCAATCGGTGTACCAGTCAGGTGTCGGAACCCAGCAGCTTTGGCAAAATGTTGAAGCGGGCACCCTATCTGAGGGTAATGGCACTGCTGCCACAACGCAGATAGACCAGGTTGCAACCCAAGATTCTATTGGGGCGTGGGCTGAGAGTCACACGCAACAGCTGCTACAACAAGCTGGCATTAGCAATGCTGCGCTGGGCGATCGCACGACAACCGAAAGCAGCACCAGCCAAAATTCTACCCAGGTATTGGTTGAATTCTAAGTCGGTCGTCTAGGGTCATTTTTATGTCCAAACCCTTGTTTGTAGGCCCCTGGATTATTTACAAGAGTGAGCAGTGAGATCTTTTGGCGTGAGACCTTTTGGCTTGCTATGAGCGTTTGACGCCCTCTAAACAACCAGACGTACTGTTCACTCATTTTCTCTTTTTGCCCTTCTAAACCCCATAGAGAACCATGAAATTTCCTATTCTTTCCCTTGGTTTACTTTCTCTTTCTGCGCTGTCTATTACCATAATGCCTTCTGAGGCCCAAGCGGTCTGTGTCGGCGTAGATGTAGCGACTCAAGTCGCGATTCATGGACAGAACACTGAGGCCAATCAACACAGTGAATCACACTTTGAGGCTGAGCCCGGATGCTTTGGCAGTACTACCGTTCACACGGGTACTCAGGTTTATACCGGTCAAGGGGATATTGATCAAAGCCAATCAAACTCTCACTATTTGGGCGGATCAGACGAATCAGGTGCCGATGCTGCCCCCTATGTAGACACCGATCCTCTGTTTTTCTCGGTGCCGACGCAGGTGGAACTCGACGTATTGCCTGATCCTTCCACGAATGGCTACTACGGCACGTTTGACGGTAGCAGCGATGACTTTAGCTAAGATGCCTTTACCTGTTATGGGCAGTTCACCCAGGAGGATGTCATGAGTTTATCCAATTTATCGGTCTCTGGGGCGGTCATATTATTTACCGCCGTTGGGCTGCCCTCAACAGGGACATCGTTAAAGGCACCGACTTCTGTTGTCGCATCCAGGCAGAAAGAGGGTCGAACGATACGCATTACCGATTCCATGGTTGAAGTAACTGGAGGCGCGAACAATGGAACCATTCGAATTATGAATCGTCCAGGGTCTCGTTATCCCTCTGGCCATTCTTCTGAACATCGTAGCCAACAGGGTCAAAACAGTGTTCGCCAGCCAGCTAGTCGTGTCGATGAATCCTATCAGTTAACGGTTGAGACTACAGCCCGATCGCTCAACGCCACGCTTAAAATTGACGGCGAAACTATCAAATCTCTCACGAGCGCGTCAGAAACTATCACGCTCTCTCCTTATCTCTCGGCAGCGGGAATGCATACTCTTGAAATCGTGGGGACTTATTCGCCAGCTACAGACAATGTTCAAATTCTACTAACGGGTCCAGGCACTCAGATGTCTCAGCAGGTCAGCGGCAGTGGGCGGCTCCGCCAGACCCTGCGAATTTCAGTTCCGTAATCGTTTTTACAAGAATTCAGACGCCCCTTCACAGATTTCCATAAGAAATAGACCATAAAAAAAATCTATGGGTCTAGCGAGAATCGTGATGGCTAAAAAGAAAGATAGCTCAGTATCTGTACGTAGATATACAACTGCTGAATGACACCACAGATTAAATAAGGCAATTCACAAGGAGTTGCCTAGCTATGAAGCCGAACCACACTTGGTTAAAGAGACTTTCTATTACCTGCGCTCTAACCCTCTCTGCTACGCTCGTAACCGCCTGTTCTACCCCTTCAGAAACAGCAACAGTAGGAGAAGAGGCCGCTGAGAGCGCCAGTGCCGGATCTAATAGCGGCAAAACCATTCGAATTTCTATTGGGACTCAAGACCAAGTTATCAATACAGCCGTTGGCGGCGCCACGGTTAGAGAGTTGGGGCTTTTAGAAAAACACTTGCCCACAACTGGGAAATACGAAGGCGTAGAGTACGAAATTGAGTGGTCTAGCTACACGTCCGGGCCGCCTATTACTAATAAAATGCTTGCCGATCAGATTGACATCGGCCTTATGGGTGATTTCCCGGCCGTTATCAACCTGATTAAGTTTCAAGAGGAAGTAGAAGACGTTACCTCTACCTTTATTGGAACGCTGGCCTATAGCCCAAACGGGGCAGGCAATGCGGTCGTTGTGCCAAAAGACAGTGACGTGACGTCTTTGGCCGACCTCAAAGGTGGCTCAGTATCTGTTCCCTTCGGGTCGGCGGCGCACGGCATGGTGTTAAAGGCGCTCGATGATGCAGGCGTTGACCCAGAATCAGATGTGGAATTGATCAGTCAAGCACCTGAAGTGGGCGGCACCAGTTTGCGCACAGGACAAATTGACGCCCATGCAGACTTTGTTCCGTTTGGAGAGCTGTTTCCCTACCGGGGCTTTGCTAAAAAGATTTTTGACGGTGCGCAAACCGGCGTTCCAACGCTACATGGCATTGTTGTTCGTTCTGACTTTTCTGAAGAATATCCAGAGATTGTAGAGGCTTACCTCCAGGCAATGCTGGAGGCCAATCAAACATTCCGAGAAAAGCCGGAAGAGATTTCTGCTCAAATTGAAGAATGGTCTGGAATTGAAAAAGAAGTGGTTTACATGTTCTTGGGGCCATCAGGGTTGCAGCCGATTAATCCCAGCATTGGTGAGGTACAGCTGGATGCGCTTAAAAACAGCATTGCCACACTGATCAGCCTTGGAAAAATTGAATCGCCTGTGGACCCTGAAGATGTGACAGGTTGGGTGGATGAAGGCTTTTTAAGAGGCGCTATGGAGAACGCTGGGCTCGACTACGACGAGGTGATCGCAGAGGGTGAAAGCTATGTTATTTCTGGTCAGGATGCTTTGACAGATGAGGAGATTACAGATCCGAAAATGGCGGCACAGCTATGGATTCAAGAAGAGCCGACGGTGACTAATTTTGCATCGATCCCGAATATGGTGAAACAGCTGAATACGCTGCAAGGGGAAGGAAAGGCTGCCGATGTGATCTTTGTTCATGACCGCAATCAGGGCTGGAAGCTGTTTGCAGAGAATGCTTACTACGTGGCAAATGGCGATGAGGTATCTGCTTTCTTGCTAGCAGACGATGCCGAAGCTTTTGCAGCCGAATCTGGGGGCGAAGTAGCGAGCTTTAAAGACCTGTTGCAAACCTATGCCAGCGGGCCGCAGCCTGTGCGGGTCAGCCGACTAACGAAAGACCGCTTACTGCTGGCGTTGGAACGGGTACTGCCTTTGCTAGTGGGGTAGTCTTGAGCGCACTCAACTACACTTTATAGCGTTTCCTGACTGACTTTTTCTGACTGACTTTTTCTAACTAGCGTTTCCTGATAGCGCTTCTTGAATATATCCAGGAAACGCTAGTTACTTGACCCGTTAGTTTGCAAGGCATTCAGTCAGACAACTGTGTCATACCCAGTGATCAAAGCTATCGTCTTGACCCAACAAATCCTATTCAACAAGTCCCTCCCACTATGGCTAGCACCCTTCCCCAAACTCGCGTTCGTGCTGAGAGTGCTTCTCCAGCAGCGCAGCTCTCTCGGCGCTTGAGAAATCTCTTTTTCGCCAATCGCTCTGCGACTCGCTGTCTATCTCTCATCCTGTTCTTCAGCATCTGGCAGGTACTATGCATCATTGGCTTCAACTTTTTTATTAACTTTCAGCTGGTGCCTTCGCCAGTAGAAGTGCTTGAGGCAACGGTAGAGTTTTTTACCAGTGAACCAGGCGTACATATTCGCTCTAGCATTTATCGGGTGCTAGTCGGCTTTTGCGTGGCTTCTGGGCTGGGGATTGTTTTAGGCTTATTTATTGGCTGGTTTCAGATTGTTGAAGATCTGATGATGCCTTGGTTAGAATTGCTCAGACCGATTCCAGCAGTTGCCTGGATTCCGCTGGCTATTCTCATGTTTCCGACAGCAGAGACTGGGATGATTTATATCACGTTTATCGGTGCATTTTTTCCTGTATTAATCAGTACGATTCGCGCAGTAGAAAACATTCTGCATGACATTGTGCTGATTCGAGTCGGACAGTGCCTGGGTGCCAATAAATGGTTTATTTTCAAAGATATTGTGCTGCCAGGTTCGCTGCCAGGCATTGCGAGTGGACTGACGATTGGCATGGGAAATGCCTGGTTTTGTTTAGTGACTGCTGAGATTTTGGCAGGGCGATACGGTGTGGGCTATATCACCTGGGAGTCTTATGTGACGTCGAACTATCCACCGATTGTGATGGGAATGTTGTTGATTGGCCTGATGGGCGCGATGAGTTCGTGGGCAGTAGGCCGTGGAATGCAGGCTTTGATGCCTTGGCGCGTTATTAAAAAGCAGAATGCTTAAATCACGGCCTACGCTTAGGCTGAAAGAGGTGATAGTGCTGAAAGAATTCTACGAGGGGCGATCGCAATGGTTCAAGAAACCTTACCTAAACTGAAAGTGCCTGTTGACTCTACAAAAGGTGCGGTGAACGTGGAAGGCGTGTCGATGATTTTTAGCGACCGTGGCCAAACCAATCAAGTTTTAGATTCAGTAAACTTTCAAATTAAGCCGGGTGAGCTGGCCTGTTTACTGGGGCCATCGGGCTGCGGTAAGTCGACTCTGTTGAACATTATTGCAGGCTTCATTAGACCGACATCGGGCTATGTCATGGTCGATCAGCAGCAGGTCACTAAGCCAGGGGCAGATCGAGGGTTTGTGTTTCAACAGTATTCTTTGCTGCCTTGGAAAACCACTTTTCAAAACGTAGAGCTGGGATTGAAGATCAAGGGAATTCCCAAAGCAGAGCGACAGGACATGGTGGGGGAGTATCTGAATTTGGTGGGATTAGCGAAGTATCGGAATGCTTATCCTAGCCAGCTATCTGGGGGGATGAAGCAGCGAGCGAGCATTGTCCGAGCCTTAATCAATTCGCCGTCGGTACTGCTAATGGATGAACCGTTTGCAGCGCTAGATGCGCAGACGCGGCATATGATGCAAGCGCTGCTGTTGAATGTGTGGGAAACGTTGAAAACAACAATTGTGTTCGTCACTCACGATATTGAGGAGGCGGTGTTTTTAGCCGACCGCATTTTTGTGATGGGTGTACAGCCAGGCCGAATCAAGGCTGAACTAGAGGTTTCCTTGCCCAGACCGCGCCACCTAGACGACGTTATGACATCAGAGTTCACGCAAACTAGCCGACAGGTCTTTAATTTGATTCGAGAAGAGACGCTGAAAAGTATGGAACATTAGCCGATCGTATTGATAAAAGCGTTGTAGCCTCTATGGGGATCGGGTATGGCTATAGGGAAGACAGTGCAGCTTCTAACAACTGCGGTTGAATCCAGGCTGATAGATCTAGCTCACCTATGGCCTCGTTTCCAGAAATTGTAGAGAGCTGTCGCACGTGTTCTTCTACCCAGTCGGTGCGAATTTTGGTATCAGGAAAAAACAGCCCTGAGGCATCTGAGCTGTAGTCAGCTAATGTTTTTGCAACAATTTTGGCTTCTAGCCCAACCCATTTACTGACTAGCGACAGCGCGTTTGGTGTGGTTTCGTACCAATACTGCGCCGCAATTAGCGCCTTTAGATAAGCAATTACCAGCTCAGGATGTTCATCGGCAAAGGCCTCTCTAGCAACAATGCCATGAAATGTTGGCAGTTGCTCTACATTACCTTCTATCAGACGACGAAATTTTCCTTTATGGCTAGCAATATCGTGCAGGGGTGCAAAATAAGCATAGCCATCCGCCTGATTATCGCGGGGGGTGAGTCGGTGAATGTTGAGATTGTTTATTGATGTTAGCGTTACCTCTGGCAACAGGCCCTCTTGAGAGAGCGATCGCATAATCATGCCATGAGCCGCTGAGGCAAACGGCACCGCAATGACCCGATGGCGTAAGTCATCTAGACTTGTCAGCGGAGATCGATTTGGCACAATCACTGTGTTGCCTGCACCGTCTGGATTACTGGCGACGAAGCTAACTAGCCGAGTCTTCGCTACGGGAATAGCAACAGGCCTATTGCTGTTTGTTGAATAGCTTACTGGCAATGTCCCGCTCAGCAGCAGAGGATAGTCTCCCAAAATGCCAATATCCAATTTATCGGACTGCAATCCAGCTGCAATGGGAGCCCCTGATGTAAAATCACGCCACTGAATTTGATACTCAGTGTTGCGATATCGTCCATCACGGGGCAGAAAGTGTTCTAACAGCCCTAGCTGCTGAATAATAATTCCTGCGGTGACTGTCTGAATTGTTTTATTTTGAGTGCCGATCGAAATTGTTTGTTTTTCGGGCGCATTGAGACGACGAACAGACACCCCTAGAGACTGTAGATAAACTGGTGGAGAAGAGGCCGGTGATGCTGTTGTATTATCAGAGGGGACATAACCGTAGCCTGCTCTTTTTTTCACTAGCTGAATAAGCTGCTGTAGGGGCTTTTTTGATAGCTTTTTTTTAGACTGTTTTTTAGTCTGATGCCTTTTAGGTTGGCTGCTTTTGACCTCTCGTGCTAGCTGTAGCATAAACAGTTTAAGATCTAGCGAAAATTCCTGGAGTGGAATTGCCGTCAAAACATTTGCTTTGCATTCAGTTTGAAACTGTAGGCTAGAGGCAAAGCCCAAATAGTGTCCTTGACTCAAGAACGGACTCATTAAGCTAGCAGAGTGTACAATTTCATGATTTTTAAAGTCTGAGACCTCCATCCCTAGCTCACCGAGTCTGGTGTCAAGGGCAAGCCGCTCTGGCATGGTTTTTGCAGGAAATACCCAAGCTTCTGACGTGAGGTGTCTTAAGCTTAACCAGTCTGCCTTGGCCAGTCGGTGGTCAGTGGCTACTATCAGACAATACTGAAAGCTATCAATCGCAGTAGATTCTATTTCGTCAAACGCCTTTAGATCTGTTTCAGAAAAGCCAACGTCGATCTCTCCTAGTGTCATCGCTTTATGCAGCCGCTGCGCAGACTCAAACGGCAAACACTGTACATCAACCTCTGGATACTTCTGACGATATTCAAACAAAATCTTCGGTAGCCAGCCATTGGCAACACTCACGGTGCAGCCAATTCTCAAATGGCTATATTTGCCTTGCTTAATCTCTTCGATTTCTGTAGTCAGCCGATTCTCTAGATCCAACAGGCCCGGTCCCATCTCCAACAGATAGTCACCTACTGCCGTTAGTTTGATTTTACGCCCTAACCGATGAAATAACTCTGCGCCTAGACTAGCTTCTAACGATTTTATTTTGGCACTCACCGCAGGCTGCGTCAGGTTTAGCGCGTCAGCAGCCTCGGTAAAGCTCAGATAGTGTGCAACTTCTAAAAAGACTTTGAGCTGGTAGATTTCCACAGTGCGATCGCCCGCCTTTTGGCAGCGCTTTGCTATCACAGCGCCCCCGGCAGCCCCCATTACTGATTTCTATCAGTGTATAAAAGAAATCAATCGGCAAACAGTGTGTTTAGATACCAACTCGCTGGAGACATTCTTTAACCCCTTTAAAGTAAGAGGTAGAAGCCTGAGGAATTTGTGTGAATATTCAGAATCTGAAAACAGATTTTTTGGTGATTGGGGGTGGTACGGCTGGCACCATGGCTGGCATTAAGGCCAAGCAGGCCAACCCAGACGCAGACGTATTGATTTTGGAGAAAGCAAATATTCGTCGCAGTGGTGCGATCGCAATGGGCATGGACGGCGTCAACACCGCAGTCATCCCTGGCAACTCTACGCCTGAACAGTACGTCAGAGAAATCACCATCGCCAACGACGGCATCTTAAACCAAAGATCGGTGTACCAAACCGGTCGTTGGGGCTATGAGGTTATTCAAGAACTCGAAAGCTGGGGCGTTAAGTTCCAAAAAGATCACGAAGGCAACTATGACTTAAAGCAGGTTCACCGAGTCGGCAAATATGTACTGCCCATGCCAGAGGGCAAAGACCTGAAAAAGATTCTCACTCGCCAGGTGAAACGCCACAAGGTACGTGTGACCAACCGCGTGATGGCCACCCGTGTCATGGTGAAAGATGGCCGCGCTATCGGGGCTGTTGGCTTTGATGTGCGAAAAGGCGACTTTGTTGTTATTCAGGCAAAAGCTGTTGTGCTTTGCACCGGCGCCTGTGGACGCCTCGGCCTACCTGCCTCTGGCTATCTCTATGGCACTTACGAGAACCCTACTAATGCAGGCGACGGCTATTCTATGGCCTATCACGCTGGCGCTGAACTCACCAACATCGAATGCTTTCAAATCAATCCACTCATTAAAGACTACAACGGCCCAGCCTGTGCCTATGTTGCCAGTCCTTTCGGCGCCTACACGGCTAATGCAGAAGGCAATCGGTTCATTAACTGCGACTATTGGAGCGGCCAAATGATGCTCGAAACCTGGAAAGAGCTGAACTCTGGGAAAGGGCCCGTGCACCTCAAAATGTATCATCTGGATGACGACACTATTTCTGAGATTGAGCGAGTGCTGTGGGCAAACGAGCGGCCTAGCCGAGAGCGCTTTCACGAAGGCCGAAAAGAGAACTACCGCACCCACGGGGTAGAAATGAACATTTCTGAAATTGGTCTATGTAGCGGCCACAGCGCCTCTGGCGTTTGGGTAAACGAGAAAGCAGAAACAACTGTTCCGGGCCTCTATGCCGCCGGAGATATGGCCAGCGTGCCACACAACTACATGATTGGTGCTTTTGTTTCTGGGCGGCTGTCCGGCATTAATGCCATGGAATACGTGCAAGGCGTGAAGCATATAGAGCCCGACCCAGACTTTTTGGAGGCGGAAAAAGCTCGCATTTACGCGCCGCTAAACCGGCCCGATGGCGTGCCGCATACGCAAGTAGAGTACAAGCTGCGGCGCTATGTTAATGACTATCTTCAGCCGCCCAAGTCGCCGACAAATATGGACATTGGCCTGGCCGCCTTCGAGCGCTATCACGATACCTTAGACCTAATGGGCGCACGCGACCCGCACGAGCTGATGCGCTGTATGGAAGTGCACTTCATTCGTGACTGTGCAGAGATGGCGGCGCGGGCTTCGCTATACCGGAAGGAGAGTCGTTGGGGACTGTACCACTATCGGTTGGACTACCCCGACAAGAACGATGAGGAGTGGTTCTGTCACGCGAATTTGAAGAAAGGAGAAAACGGTGAAATGGAAATGTTTAAGCGTGAGGTAGCGCCCTATATCGTGGATGTGAATCTGGATCAGGAAGTGTATGACGTGGCGGTGAGGTAAGGGACTCTCGGCTGATTCTACACAAGCGGTGATGGGGTGAGTCCGACGAGTTTACTCCCACCCGAATTTCTCTTTTCTGATTGCCTTTTTACCTCAAAATTACCCATGGCTTTAACCACCCAACGCGTTGACGTCCCTGTCATTGTCGATGAATCTAAATGTCTTGAAAAATGCACTGCCTGCATCGAAGTCTGCCCACTCGACGTATTGGTAAAAAATCCAGAAACCGGCAAAGCCTATATGAAATACGACGAATGTTGGTTCTGTCTTCCGTGTGAAAAGGAATGCCCGACCAATGCCATTACCGTCCAGATTCCATTTTTGTTGCGTTAGGGAGATTTTGTAAACATGGCCCAAGCAGATATCCGAACAGACCTTGATCCTGAGGTGGTGCAGTGGGTGGAGATGCTACAATCTCCCGACCTGAACGATCGCCTCGTCGCCGCGAAAACGCTTCAGCATCTGGGCGATGAAGACACGATTGATAACCTCATCCTGGCCCTAAAAGATGACAGCCCAAAAGTTCAAGAGATAGCTGTCATGGCGCTTTGGGAGATGGCTAACCCCGTAGCGATTCCCCCTTTGTTGGCGTGTTTGAGTTCTACGCACGAAGAGTCTGTTCGCGTAGAGGCACTTTCTGCGCTCAAAGAAATGGTGTCGCCAGATGACCTCCTGACGCTGCTGGATGCAATCCAAATCAAGGACGAAACCGTACAGCTAAACGTGCTAATTCTGCTGCGCAAAATTCATGACGCGCAGGCATTACCCTATATCGCGCCCTTCTTTGAATCGGCAAGTCCGGCGCTGCGAGAGGCGGCTGTTGTCACTTTGCGCTATCTCAATCAGGTCGTGAAGTTTGAGCCTGCTCTGACCTTGGCCACTGATGAGAGCGACGAAGTGCGGCGTTCAGCAACTCTCACTTTAGGCCACTTGAATGACGAAGCTGTTGTGCCCACCCTCTGTAGCGCGCTGATTACGGATCCTGACTGGCAGGTGAGACGCAATGCTGCTCAGGCGCTAGACCTACATGCCACCGAAAAGGCGATTCCCGCACTGACCAGCGCCCTGGCAGATGACCATTGGCAAGTGCGCAAGTTTACGGCGCGGGCGCTACAGCGAGTTGCAGATGATACGGCGATTCCTTGCTTGGTAAAAGCCTTGTCTGATGAGTATTCGGACGTACGACGAGACGCGGCGATCGCACTCGGAAACCTGGGCAATCCAGACGTAATCTCAGCGCTAAAACAAACCCTCGACGACCCTGATCGCGACGTTCAGATCTTCTCTGGCCGGGCCATCCAAAAAATTCAGGACAAGCTGGCGGAAACCACGAATGCCTAATCACAGCTCTCCTTTCATTCGTCAGTCCTTTAACGAAAGCGATCGCCCGCCGGAATCCAACCTTGCAGCTGCGGCACGAAAGCAAGCTGCGATCGCCTGTCTCAAGCAAGTCATAGAACCCAGCCTAAACAACAACATTGTTGAACTAGGCATGGTGCGCAACCTGCGCGTTGTGGATAACTACGTATACTTTAGGCTATACATCGGTACCCATCAGCACGGATTAAAAGATCAAGCACAGCTAGCGCTCGGCGATTTGGGCTGGTGTGAAAAGGCTTACATTGAGCTGTGTAGCATTCCTGGCGTGCGGACAACCCTAGCAGTCTCTAGTGGGAAAGGCGGCGTGGGGAAATCTACGACAGCTATCAACCTAGCCGCAGCGCTTGCCAAATCTGGTGCCAAGGTAGGTGTGCTAGATGCTGATATTTACGGACCTAACGTGCCGCAGATGTTGGGGTTATCTCAAGCCGATGTGGAGATTGTAAAAACGGCTGAAGGCGATCGGTTTAAGCCGTTAGAAGCCCATGGCATTAAGGTGATGTCTGTCGGGCTGTTGGCAGCGCCCGATCATCCACTGGCATGGCGAGGGCCCGTGCTCCACAAAATTATCACTCAGTTTATTCAGGAGGTGGACTGGGGAGAGCTAGATTATCTTCTCATTGACCTGCCGCCAGGGACTGGTGATGCACAAATTACGATTATTCAAGAGAGTCCGATTTGTGGAGTAGTGATGGTCACAACGCCGCAACAGGTGGCTGTTTCGGACGTGCGGCGAAGTATTCATATGTTCCGACAGGTGGGTGTGCCGGTGCTGGGCCTAGTGGAGAATATGAGCTATTTAATCTGTGGGTGCTGTGGCGATCGCACTTCAATTTTCGGTACGGGTGGCGGTGAGCAAATGGCCGCAGAGCTATCTGTGCCGCTGCTGGGTAAAGTGCCGATTGATCCTAAGATTTGTGCGGGAGGCGATTTGGGACAGCCTTTGCCATTGGCCGATGAGAACGCGCCCTTGTCGAAAGTATTTGAGGCGATCGCACTTGGCCTAAACAACACTTTTTCACCTAGTCTTATTGCTCGTCCTACTACTGTTAGCACGCCATCGATATGAGACAACTGGGCATAAGAAAACTGGGCATGAAAAAACTGAGAAATCTGGGCGTTCCACTGACTGTCTCTAGCTTGCAGCAGCAATACAGAGCGGGTGAACTTTCTCCTCAAACTGTTGTTGAAGCACTAATTGCTGAGCTAAAGGTTCGAGGAGACGACGGCATTTGGATATACAGGCTGCCAGAAGATGATTTGCGATCGCGTGCCCGCGCTTTAGAGAAAGCTGCTGAAGAAAAAACCACGGGTCAAACGCACCCTCTCTGGGGTATTCCCTTTAGCATTAAAGACTGCATCGACGTCGCCGGACTGCCGACATCGGCCGGTTCTCCTGGCTTTGTTTATACCGCTACTCACACCAACCCGGTTGTTCAAAACTTATTGGATGCGGGCGCTATTCTAATCGGCAAAACCAATCTTGATCAGTTTGCTACAGGGCTCGTCGGCATTCGTACTGGCTACACGGTGCCTCATAATGCCTTCTCTAAATCTCATATTCCTGGTGGATCGAGTTCTGGTTCGGCTCTATCTGTTGCGGTTGGGCTAGTTTCTTTTGCCTTAGGGACCGATACAGGCGGCTCGGGCCGGGTACCTGCTGGATTTAACAATATTGTTGGTCTTAAGCCTACGAAGGGACTTTTGAGTACGGCTCATACGGTTGAAGCCTGTAAAACATTGGACTGCATTTCTATTTTTGCTTTGACTGCTGAGGACACTCAGACTATTTTTGAAACGGCCCAAAGCTACGATCCGACCCATCCCTTCTCTCGTCCGATGAGTGAGCCGCCACCTCGGCTAGGCACCTATCAGCCCAAGCAGGCTTTCCGATTTGGGGTACCACAGCCAGCGCAGCGAGAGTTCTTTGGAAATATGGACGTGGAGGGGCTATATGAGCGGGCGATCGCAACTCTAATCGAAATGAGCGGGATCTGCCAGGAAATTGACTATGGCCCCTTTTTAAAAGCCAACGAGCTGTTGTTCAACGGGCCTTGGGTAGCAGAGCGCTATGCTTCTGTCGGTAGCTTTATTGAAGCCGCACCAGAGTCTGTGTTCCCAACGACCTATGAGATTCTCTCCAAGGCTGGAAAAATCACGGCTGTCGAAGCCTTTGAAGGGCTTTACGCTGTCGAAGTGCTAAAGCGAAAGAGTCAGCCGCTGTGGGATGAGATTGATTTTTTGGTAGTGCCAACGACAGGCACGATTTATCGGATTGATGAGGTGGAGGCGGAGCCGCTGAGGCTGAATGCGAATTTGGGATATTATACAAACTTTGTAAATTTGCTGGATTTGTGTGCGATCGCCCTTCCAAACGGCTTTCAGACCAACGGCCTTCCCTCGGGGATTACTTTGATTGCGCCACCCCACAGTGAATCGTATTTGACTAAACTGGGGATGGCTTTTCGTGCCAATCATAGAGGTAGCGCTGAATATCGCTTAGGCGCAACTGCCTTTGCACTGACGCTCTGAAAGCCAGCCTCTACAAGCCAACTTCTAAAAACCAACTTCTAAAAATTAGACAGTGTTCAACGATTTAGCAACTGTAGTTTTGTAACTGTGGTTTTATGTATGTAGGCGCTATCTCACATGTAGTATGTTACGCAATCTGCCTGCTTACGATTCTGTTCTTCGTACCACGTGGCACATCGTCGCTGTCGCTGACGATATTAAGCAAGATCAACCTCTTCAGGCTCATTTACTAGGTGAAACCATTGCACTCTGGCGAGCAGAGGAAAAGATAGTCGCGGTTCAAGACCGCTGTCCTCATCGGGGCGTTTCTCTTTCTGCGGGAAACGTCAAAAACAATAGCGAGCTTGTTTGCCCCTATCATGCGATGGCTTTTGACTCGCACGGTCAGTGCCTACGAATACCAGCAGATCCAAAGATTAAGATATTCCCTCAGGCAGCAAATCTGCACACCTATCCAGTAAAAGAGAAGTATGGATTCGTGTGGGTTGCTTTGCAGCCTCCCGATCAAGACATTCCAGATTTTGCGGAGTGGAAGAAAGCAGATGCCAATTCGTTTCACTGCGGCCCCTATCTAATCAAAACGAGCGCGCCGCGTATTTTAGAAAACTTTGTTGATATTGCTCACTTTCCATTTACTCACAGCGGGCTGCTAGGAGATCCAAATTTTCCAGAAGTCTTTGACTATAGGCTAGCTGTAGAAGCAGGCGAGATCGTAGCGAGCGATATCCATTTTTATCAGCCTAACCCAGAAGGCACCGGAGAAGCGAAGTCAGTATCTTACGTTTACAAGATTGTGCGACCGCTGGTAGCGCACTTTCGCAAGGGAGAGAATGCCGACCAACAGTTTTCTATTTTTATGGCTGTTACACCCGTTAAAGAAACGCAGAGTGTTGCCTGGCTAGGCGTTTGCCGTAACTATTCAGCTGAAGTGTCAAACGATGAGCTACGCCGCTTTCAAAATGACGTCATGGCTCAAGATATTCCGATGGTGGAATCGCAACGGCCTCAAAAGCTGCCCCTAGATTTGCAGCAAGAGTTTCATTTCCCCTGCGATAAAATGTCGATTGCTTACCGACAGTGGCTGAAGCAACTTGGGGTTCAGTTTGGCACATGCTAATTGATGTGACCAGATGTAGTCATTGTGTCGGTGTGCATCGGTTAACTCGCTCTATAATCTATAGCGTTAAAATCTATAGCGTTAAGCCTGTAGGAGACCTGTACTGATGAGTAGAGAAGTCATCATTCCCGAAGGGATGGAAATCTTATACGAAAAATATCACTATTGCCCAGGTATTAAGGTCGGCAATACCCTGTATATTTCTGGGCAGGTAGGGCGAGACGACAATTTACAGATTGTAGAGGGCATAGAGGCTCAATTTGTTCAGGCTTTTGAGAATGTCAAAAAGGTGCTGTCGGCTGCTGGGGCGACATTCGATGATGTGGTCGAGATGATTACCTACCACGTCACCGATGGCACCAGCTCATCTCAACAACCCGTGACGATTCCTCATTTACCGCTGTTTATTCAGGTTAAAGATCGCTACTTTGTCGATCAGTTTCCAACCTGGACAGGTATCGGCGTGACAGGCTTATCAACAGCTGGACTGATTGTGGAAATCAAATGTACAGCAGTTTTAGAAGGTTAAGAGCTGAGATTTGTGAGGCGCTAATAGATGAGACCTTGCTAGATGAGACCTTGCTAGATGAGACATTGATAAATAGAACCTTTATTCTTCACCGTTCAAAAAATCCATCACCACTGCCGAGACGTCTTCTGGGATTTGGTTCATCATGCAAATGGTACCTGTTTCAAACTCAATCACTTTACCGTGGGGAATCACTTTTGCAACAAGATGGCGATCTTCTGCTTTGGCTAAGCCCAGTCGCTCAAACTCTTGTACGTCATCTAGACCCCACAATATAAGGGTCGGGCAATCGATTAAACGCCATCTCTCTTCGGCGCCCATACAGTAGTTGCCTACTGCCCACACGGCATACAGGGGATGACCAAAACATTTCAGGTCATCTAAAACCCAACGGTGGTTAAGCTTTGCAGACCCTACATACCTCGAACGCGCCTGCCATCTTTCTATCAGGTGAGAGCCGTCTTCTTTAATGTTGAACCCTTTGTCAAATAGCTCAGAGAGTCTGGCTTTTCCCATTTCTCCAAAGGCAGGCGCGTTCGATAAAATCAATTTATCGACGCGATCGCTATACCTCACAGCCACCTCTCCGGCGATAAAAGCACCGGTATGGTTGCCCAAAATGCTAATCTTCTCGATGCCCAGTCCATCTAAAAGCGCAATTACCGTTTTGGCATAGTCTTCAATGGTATACATTCGAGCGGGCTTATCAGAATCGCCAAAACCCAGCATATCCATCGCTAAGACCTGTCTGTGCTGGGCCAGCATAGGCATTAGCTCGCGGTACTCATCACCACTGCGAGGATTCATATGCATTAACAGCAGCGGCTCACCTGTTCCCCCAAAGCGGTATAAAATCTGGCCATCTTCCGTATCTAAAAAAGCTCTCTTAATGGTTTGGTCTGCCATACATTACACCCACGGTAAATGTTCTCAAAAACAGTCTCTCATTTCACACGTTGTTCTTTGATGAGCGTTCGTTGATAAATTTCACCCTGCTTAAACCAGTGCCAGGTTCTGCCTCGATGGTTGTTGCAATCACTAATATGAATCATTTCATACACATAGGCATCGGGAATATCTTTATAAGCGAACTTTAATATCACAATATGATTGTCTGCCTCCCAGGCCCTACCTTCAATGCGCTCAGTATCGAACCAAAGGCTTCGATCTCTATACTCTCCAGGGAACTGATACTCTTCTACTTTCTCTTCGCTTCCTTTTTCGGCAGACCAGGTATAGCGATTCGTTTGATAGTAGGGATAGGCTTTCCCTTGAGGAAATTGACAGGTAATGTAGGATTGATGCTTGTCTAGCACTATTCCTACATTATCTACAGTGGTATACGTACCGGCCCACTGGCCTTCGTGACGAAACAGAACAGGCATGGCTTCTTGAATAGTAGACATGGATTGTTTCTCCTTTAGTATCAATAAGCTAGTATCAATAAGCGTTTCTAAAACCACCACGGGTCGGGAGCCAAATTGGTTTTGGTTAAAAAGACTTTTTTACGCATAAATCTTTTTAGCGCGGCAGGCCCCATGCGCGAACCGCCTAGACCAGAGGCTCTAAAGGCATTTTTCTCTCCTTCGTGAATCAGGGCTGTTAACCCGGCGTCGTTGATGCTAATGGCCCCCGCATCAATCTGTTGCCCAACGGTCTGTGCTTCGGCGACAGTCCCCGCAAAGACAGCGCCACTGAGACCATAAACTGTATCGTTTGCTAAGGTAACTGCCTCTTCTGGGGTGGTAAAGGGCATCACAGGCATAATTGGTCCGAAGGTCTCTTCAGTCATAATTTTCATAGTGTGATTCACTTGCGTGAGCACTGTAGGACGACACCATTGTCCGCCACCGAGTGTTTCAACCTGGCCGCCACAGTGAATCTTTGCGCCTTTGGCGATCGCATCTTCCAAATGCTCAGTAATTAAACCCGCCTGTTGCGTGAAAATAATCGGGCCGATTTGGCCGCTGTTCGGCTCAGGATAAGCCAGCTTGAGCTGTTTCGCCTTCTGCGCAAGCGTTTCTACAAACGGTTGGTAAATACGCTCGGCTACATAAATACGCTCAATAGATAGGCAAGACTGGCCTGCGTTGACCATCGAGCCCCACAGGAGTGACGTTGTTGTCAGGTCCAAATCAGCAGATGCCAGCACGATGGCCGGGTCTTTTCCACCCAATTCTAAGAAGGCTGGAATCATGTTGTTGGCGGCTGCCTGCGCGACGCATTTGCCTGTGGCAACACTGCCGGTAAAACAGACCAGATCAATCGCATCAACCACAGCTGCGCCCGTGTCTTTGGCCCCTGGAAGGTAGGTGAGGATGGTTTGAAGATCAGGAACAGCGGCGATCGCATCCATTAGTGGCTCTATAAAACGCGGCGTAATCTCACTGGGTTTTACGACCACCGCACAGCCTGCTAGCAGTGCTGGAATCGTATCTATGGTGGATAACAATAGTGGAAAGTTCCAGGGACTAATGACACCTACAAGAGGGTAGGGAACAGACTGCGATTGGATGTCGATAAAGGGAATAGCAGCTGTTTTTGGATTGGCCTCAGCGAGCAGCTCAGAGGCCAATCGACACCAGCGATCAATCCCTGAAAGCACAGAATCCACTTCTAGAACAGATTCGGAAACTCTGCCAGTGTCAGTCGTGAGGGCCGCAACCAGCGCTGTCTTGCGCTCAAGGAGGGCTTGTTTCCAAGCTTGTAATACGTCGATGCGATGGGTAACGCCTTTGGCCTGCCACGTGGGTTGATGTTGTCGGAGGCGATCGCACGTCACCGACAGCTGCTCTGGGGTAGGCGCCAGAATCTGATAGTCAAACTCTCCTGAGCGCGGATTGCGAACGGGAATAGGCTTAGAACGAGGGCTCGTGCTGGGACAAGGCTGGTTTATCTTAGACTGGTTCATCTCAAATCATCCCCCGTTCGGCTAAGCGCTCAATCGTGCTTTTTTGGGCTTGGGCGAAGTGGCTACGTTCTACCGGACCCTGCGTCATAGCATTTGCCGGATAAATGGAGGCCGTTTGATAGAGCTGAGCATAGGCATCTAGCCGTTGACGAGAGAGTAAATTTTTGATTCCCCCTCGGCGGCGATAGCGACGTAGTGCGGCGATGTCAATTTCAGCAAAGGCGGCCATGCTTTCTCCGGCACCGATTTCAGTCAACACCCGCCCCTGGTAGTCAATGATTTTTGATCCGCCGTCTACGGAAGCTTCTAGGATAGGCGTATTCGCAATCCCTGCTGTATTCGCTGACACCACGTAGGCCATGTTTTCTACGGCCCGTGATAGCTTAGCGGCTTCCTTAGGCGATCGCGCATCTCCGTACACCTCAGAGGTCGAATGTAGAAAAATCTCAGCGCCTCGCAGCGTCATACAGCGAGCGACTTCTGGAAACAGAATCTCATCTGAGGCGATCGCAGCCAAATTCCCGATGTCCGTTTTCGCCACCGGAAAAATACCCTCAATCCCATACTGGTCCAAATACGGCTCCCACACGTCATGAGGGGTCGGGGCAAACATAGAGTTTAAACGGCGATAGCGTAAAATTAACGACCCGGACGGATCTATAACAAAGCAGGTTTGAAAATAGAGATCGGGAAAATGTGGGTCGAGTTCGTAGGCATTGCCTGCTAGGAAAATCTTTTGCTGCTGGGCAATCTCTCCTAGCGCCTCATAAATTGGATCGTACATGGCTAAGCAAGCCTTCTCGGCCCAGGCAGAAAGAGACTCTTTTAGAGGAAAGCCCGTGAGCCAATATTCGGGTAACACGACTAATCGGCAGTCTGTACCGATGAAAGCTTTGGCAGCGGCAATCTGGGGGCCCAAGGCGTTGATAGCCGCTTGCATGATGGTGCGGGCTGTGGTGCGATCGCTCGCCCGGTTAACCGCCTGACATTTCACCTGCAAAGCTAAGGCCGAGAAAGCGTCAATCGTCGAAAGAGAAGGATCCATCTGGGTGCACCTGACAGAGTATGCGGCTCAACTGATATTATCATTGGTTTTCATTCTCTCTTCAAACGTCAATTTATTGACTATGCAAACGGCTGTTGAGAGCAGGAGAATTAGTGTGTAATACCTGCTCAATAACATCAGCAGCATAGTTCACGCCCCCTGCCTCCTGAATAGCCGAACATAGTTTTTCTGCATTATCTCGATAAGTGTTATCTTCAAATACCCGCTCAATTGCCATCTTTAATTTAGAAACATTCAGCTTTTTAAGTAGGACAACTTCTCCAGCACCCGCTCGCGCCACCCTAGCAGCCATTCCCGGTTGATCGGTGGTAATAGGAATAGCAACCATAGGGACTCCACTGCTTAAACAACTTACTGCGGTGCTACCGGCATGGGTGATGACTAATTTAGACCGGTTAATAAGTTGTTGGTGAGGTGGAAACGGAACGACAAGCGGGTTGCCTGGAAAATTAGCCTTCGATAGATCTGCGTTGGGATTTCCTAAAGAAATGACTAGCTGTGCATCTATACCCAGGCAAGCTTCTGCAATGCAATGAAAGATGTCCCAATTGTGGCTTTGCAATGTTCCTAGAGAGGCATATATTAACGGTTTATCATTTAGGTCTTCAAAAGAGAACGCTTGCCTATCTAAAGATACAGGCTCTATGTTTGAGGGGTTTTTGAGAGGCCCCGTATAGTGAAACCAAGGGACAATATCTTCTCGGGGAAAGTCGAGCTCTTGAGGTAACTGAGCCATTTGGGCGAGCGGCGAGTAGAAATCATTTCGATTGTTGTGAGGCGGTAGGCCCCATTCTTTTCGCTGCTGAACTAAAACATCCCACATAGATTGAGTCAGATAATTGATTAGCATATTTCCCAACTGATTTCGTAGCCTGGCCCACCAGATATTTTGATATCTCCAAGGCGTGAAATAAGGCGGAATACCGGGTTCTCTATTAATCGGTAATGCATTGCAAATTGTAATAAAAGGCAGGTTTAGATGGTCTGCAATTGTTCCTCCACTGGTGGTCACTTGATCGACAAGAAGCAGATCAACGCCAGCATCGCGAATAGCCTGTGGCGCATCACGAAACAACATCTCCGCTTCCTTTTCAAAAAACTGGATAGCAAATTTCAAGCCTTCTAAGCCAGTTAATTGTCCTAGCTGAGCATACATCTTTTCTATGCTACCAGGCGGAAAATCGCTAGCCCCAATTTCATAAAACTCCAAGGGAGACTGAGAAATTTTCTCTTTTACTTCTGGAACACCAAATAAGGTAACTTTATGCTTACGGTAAAGTAACGCAGCTCCCAAATTACACATGGGATTTAGATGACCGATCGCGCCAGGACACAGAATACCAATATGAGCCATTTTGTTAGCATTTAAGAGAGGTCATCACTCAGTATATAGTCAGTTTCTTTCTGGATAGTTAGTCTTCACGGTCTATCAGCCAGCCTTGAGCAGCGGATTATCAAGCAGCGCGTCGCTTATCGTTACCCGGTCGCGCCCCTGTTGCTTAGAAACGTACAGCGCGGCATCTGCTGCGGCTACAAGTTCTACAAAGAAATGGCCTTGTTCTGGTATCACGCTGGCTACCCCAATACTGGGCGTAATAATCTTGTCAGCCAATTTTGATGCATTGTGAACAATATTCAGCGCCCGTATATTTGCTCTCAGCTGACGGGCAATTTTTGCAGCCGCATTTAATGTCGTGCCCGGCAAAATTACAGCAAACTCTTCGCCGCCGTATCGAGCAACAGTATCGGCAGAACGACACATGCGATCTTGCAACACCTGCGCCACCTGCTTAAGGCAAAAATCTCCTGACAGGTGACCATAGGTATCATTATACAGCTTAAAAAAATCAATATCCAACATAATCAAAGACAGTGCCGAGCGCTGACGCATGGCCTCTCCCCAAGCCAGTCGGGCTCGCTCCTCGAACCGGCGACGATTAGCAATTTGGGTAAGTTCGTCTATGTTAGCCAGCACTCTGAGCTGTTCATTTTCTG
>CALDSK010000069.1 GCA_937911865.1 uncultured Synechococcus sp. | reverse complement strand
TGAAAAGCATGCTCAGCAAGGGGTGGACTACATGACCATCCACGCTGGTATTTTGATTGAGCATCTGCCTCTAGTAAAAGATCGTCTAACGGGCATCGTCTCGCGGGGTGGCGGTATTATGGCGCAGTGGATGCTGCATCACCACAAGCAAAATCCGCTCTTTAGCCATTACGACGACATCATCGAGATTTTCAAGCGCTACGACGTTTCCTTCAGCCTGGGTGACTCACTGCGCCCGGGCTGTCAGCACGATGCCTCAGATGCCGCTCAGTTTGCTGAGCTCAAAACCCTGGGCGACCTCACCCGCCGAGCCTGGAAGCACGACGTGCAAGTAATGGTAGAGGGGCCTGGCCACGTCCCCCTCGATCAAATTGAGATGAATGTGAAAAAGCAAATGGAAGAGTGCTCCGAAGCGCCTTTCTATGTGCTGGGTCCGCTGGTAACTGATATCGCTCCAGGTTATGACCACATTACCTCTGCAATTGGCGCAGCCATGGCTGGCTGGCACGGTACGTCAATGCTTTGCTACGTCACCCCCAAAGAGCACCTGGGACTGCCCGATGCTGAAGACGTCCGCAATGGTTTGATTGCCTATAAGATTGCAGCGCACGCGGCAGATATTGCGCGTCATCGCCCCGGGGCACGCGACAGAGATGACGAACTCTCCCGCGCTCGCTACAACTTTGACTGGAACAAGCAGTTCGAGCTGTCCCTGGACCCCGAGCGTGCTCGTGAATATCACGATGAAACACTACCTGCCGATATTTACAAGACAGCGGAGTTTTGTTCAATGTGTGGGCCTAAGTTCTGCCCTATGCAGACCAAAATTGATGCAGACAAGTTAAGTGAGTTGGAGAAGTTCTTGGCAAAAGAAAGCTAAGAAACAAGAGCCTAGAAAAAAGCAGCTCAGAAAACTCAGAGGGCCCAGGAAAGTAGTCACATGTACTTTCCTGGGCCCTCTGAGTTCTTTACTTCTATATGAAGCGGTATTCTTACAGCATTTTTCGCATAGCTGTCCAATCGTCGCTGTTGACTAGCCACGGAAACACAGACACCTTAATTGTGATGCCGTTTTCGTCAATGTAAATGCGGCGACTGTCGGCCTTAACGAACTCCCAAGACTCAAAGGTGTAGCGCTTAGTCATCAGACCGAGTAGGTTATAAACCGTGAGCTGACGAGGCTCTAGAACAAAACAGGGGCGATGCAGACAGTAAAAGCCAAAGGCAAATAAGAGCAGTCCGATACCGAGTAGCGCAAAGGTACTTCCGGCTGGCTGGGAAAGTAACCATAGGCTGTACAAAACAAGCAGCACGCCACTGATCAGAAAAAAGGCTCCTAGGGTTGTTTTGTAGTAAGCGAATAAATTTTGCTGGGCGCGAATAAATTGCATGAAAGTGACGGGAGCTAAGCCCTATACTTTTCGGTGCGAGGTCGCAATATCAGGAAAAGTGCCTTAGATCTACACTAAGTAAGGAGATGCCTGCATGGAGAATATCACTGAAGTATTCGATTTAGTTCATAGGTTGCGTGAATTTTTCGTCGAATTGATAGGAATAGCAAACATTAGCTTTGCGTTTCGCCGACATATTTCCAATGCCAGGGTTCTGGAGAGGTTGGGCCCAGCAGGCTTTTTTCCATGATCGAAAGTTCAAATCCATAGTCTTCGGCGTTGGATTGAAGCCATCTAAAGGCGTCTGATTGAGCAAAGCTAGGCTGCCAGTCTTGGGCTTCGTCTGTGCCGCCAATTGCGATCGCATATCCCGTCGGATAATCGTTATTGACGGTTTCCACTGTGTCATCTTCTGGCGAAATGTATCCACCTAGAGCGTATAGCCGTACATCGTCTGATTTGGCGGCCGCATACATTTGCCAGAAGGCTTCAGCAGCTTCAGGCTGAACTAATATACTGCCGTCTTGTAGTAGAGGCGTCAGATCTTCTGGGTCAGCGCTGGGCTGTGAGCGGTTAGAAGCTCGCCAGTCGCGCCAGGTTTCGGGTAGCTGAGCGAAGCGATACTGGCCCCATTGATAGGTTTTAACGCTTATCCCTAAGGCCATTACAACCGCTAGGCTGCCAGCAAAGAATTTGAATAGGGCCGGATTTAGAGGCTTTGGCGCATAGGTATGGCTAGCCGATGCAAATGCCGTTGGCGTAGAAAGCGGCCGACCACTTGGGCTTAGCGGCTGTCGCCGATAGGTTGTTGCGCGCGCAGGCGCTCTACCTCCAGGCGCGGCAATGACGGTGGCAAATCGGCTATCGTGAGCAACTTGATGGCGATTCCGCTCTGCTCGCAGCGTCTCTAGCGCCGCCCCCGCATCTAAAAAGCGATCCTCAGGCTCATGACGGACCAGCCGATCGATAAATTCAGCCAGCGGGAGACTGACGTTTACCCCTTCTCGCCACAGTAATCCTTGGTTGGGGTCGTAGGTCAGCTCGTAATGAGGACGGCCAGTGAGCGCCTCGATAGCAATCAGGCCAAGCGAGTAAAGGTCGCTAGCAGGCTTTGGCCGGTCTACATAGTCAGGCTGTAGCTGCTCGGGCGCAAGGTAAGGATGAGGGCTGACTGAAACCATCGTTTTCAAACTGCCATCTGGGTCGATTTCACTACGAGACAGGCGGGTAAGTGCGCCAAACTGCGTTAGAAAAATCTGTCCATCGAAATTCTGACGAATTAGATATTGGGGATGCAGGTTCTGATGAACGTGTCCCTGCCGATGCACGCTAGCTAGCGCAGCTAATGTGTCTTGCAACAGCTTGGCTACATAGCTCTCGCTGAGCTGCTTGCCAGGGGTCAGCTCTTTGCTAATGGAATGGCCGCTAACATGCTCTTGAATGATGTAAAAAACGTCGCCGTAAGTGGCATTGGGTATCGAATAGGAAACGCCAGACACCAAAGGCGCTTCAGCAGGCTGAGAAAAGTAGTCTAAGACTCTAGGGATTTGCGGAGACTGACTCAGCTGTTCTAAGATTTGGGCCTGCCGCTCTAGGCGATCGCGCATTCCTCTCTGGCGATAGTGAATCGCAGTGACCAGACAGCTTGGGCGATGAAGCTGTTTGCGATCGCACGCCAGGTAAATCGTACTAAAGTCACTACAGCTAAGCTGCTTTTCTATTTCGAAGCGACCGTTCAAAATTTGAGTGCTCATTCGTAAAGACAAAAAAATACGACAGGCGGAATGAGGCAGTGATGCGCTGAGCCCTTAGATTGACTCGATAGGGCTTGATACAACAAGCGTTGTAGCCTTTGATAGTAGTGCAAGCTAAGAGCAGACAGCTGTACTGAACCCATCTTATTTATTAACTACAGGCATATGACAGTCCTTTCCCTGATTTTTCGCTTGGACGGCGCTCAGCTTGACCTGCTTATAGCCTACACCGGTTGAACGTTCTAGATCGAGACGCGCTAACGACGTCTCTCATGACTTTGCCTCTACGACTTTGCCTCTACGACTTTGCTTTAGCCTCTAGCGTCTCCAACCGGCTCTTGAGATCTTTGTTGACCTGCTTTACATCATCTAACGCCTGCCGCAGATCGGCTAGCGCCTGGTCAGCGCCAATCTTCTTCTGCACTCTTTGAGCAGCCTCGTCAGCTCGGCGCTTTACCCGCCCGTCGGGGCTGTGAGTCGCCAGCCCACGCAAAATAGAAATTGCACCTCTTACCTCCATCTGCCCAAGGGCCGCAACCGTCGCGACCTGCGTCAGGAAGAAGTCTTCTCTAGACAAGACCTCTAAGCGTTCTAGAATGCGGTCGATAGCGGTTTTCTCTTGGCCGACAGAGATCGTACCAAGCGCTCGGATAGCAGCGAGCCTGAGCGGTTGAGGAATACCCAGCTCCGTGTAGGGCAGCAACAGGTCGAGCGCGGCTTCAGAGGTTTTGAACTGACTGAGACCAGCGATCGCACCGCTTCTGACGACTTCATTCCATCCAGCTCGCTCTTTCAAAACAGTGTCAAGCAGCTTCAGCGTCTTTTTCTCTTTAGCTTTGCCGCCCAGAGTCGCCGTACCGATTTTGCCGAGCGATCGCACCGCTGCCGACTCCACCAAATAGCTCTCATCACCTTTCTCTACAACGCTCTTTAGCGCCTTGTAGCTCTCAGCTGTTTTAACGCCGCCCAGCGCGGTTACGACCGCCCGGCGTACCTTAGGATGTTTGTCTTTCAGGCCAGCTAGCAGTGCAGCTTCAGCCTGCGCTAGCTGAATAGACCCTAGCTGCTCAGCCACTTCTGCTCTCACCGCCCAAAAAGGCTCTGTTTTCATTGCATTTTCTAGAGCGCTTACCGCTTCTAAGCTGCCTTTTTTAGCGAGCGCCTCAGCCGCCGTCAGCCTAGAGATTGGATCAGGGTCATAGGCCAGCTGCGCCTTCAGCTCAGCCACCGGATAAGTCAGCTCCACGGTCTTTAAGAAGTGATTTCCCACGTCAAAGCTGATGAAATCAGGCTTGTTCTCCAGCGGGAAATACAGCGCCTGCTCTCGCTCATGAATACGAACCTTAAAAGTCTTCACCTCAGCTTTCTTCTGGCCGCCTTTCTTCTGGCTGCCTTTCTTCTGGTCACCTTTCTTCTGACTATCAGACACATAGCCAAACCCAATTGGCAGCTTCAGGTCGAACAGCCCCTCTTGCACCTGAGACTTGCCATCTTCTACCTGAGTTTGAGTAATCGTCAGCTTTGCCAAATTGCTGTCAGCATCCCAGCTATAGCCAACCTTGTAGTCAGGATGGCCACCCCGATAAACATACTGATCGAACAAAAATCGTAGATTACGCCCCGTTGCCTTATCAATTGCTCGCAGCACGTCAATTGTTTCGACCGTACTGTGCGCGTTATCTGTCAGCAGCGTAGAAAGCGCCTTAGTAAACAGCGCATCGCCCAGCTCCATGCGGATCATGTGGTATACACAAGACCCTTTCTCGTAGATATGCCGGTCGTATAGCTCAATCGCCTCTCGATAAATGTGCGTTACCAGCGGACGACGGTAGCGGCTCTTGTCTTCGCTTAAGTAGGCGCGAGCATGGTTCAGGTGATAATAAAACGCCTCATCCTGTCCTAGCGTTTCCTCAACCCATAGCACTTCGGTGTAGGTCGCGGCCCCTTCTTTGACCCAGGCCTGCGACCAGTGGTTAATCACAATCAAATCGCCAAACCACTGATGCGCTAGCTCATGGGCCACTAGTGTCTCTGCTCGCTGATTATCTAACGCCGCTCGCTTATCGATCATGCAGCGATCGGTCAACAGCGTCGTGGTCGTGTTCTCCATGCCGCCAAAGATAAAGTCACTGACACACACCTGGTCATAATTCGAAAAAGGATATTCGTAGCCAAACCATTTACTCAGCGCTTCTAGCATCTGAGGCGTCTTACCCATCGTTAGCTTGGCTTCTGCTTTCCGCCCTTTTTCAAAGTAGTAGGTGACCGGTTTCTCTTTCCACTGGTCCTTAACCTCTTCAAATTCACCAATTGCGATGGTCATCAGGTAGCTAGGATGCACCTTTGCCAGCTTCCAGTGGTAAATCTTCTCGCTGCCTTCAGTATCAACAGAAACCAGCTCGCCGTTAGAAACAACCTTGAACTTCTTGGGGACTCGCGCTCTAATCTCAGAGGTCGCTAGCTGCCCAGGATAGTCAAAACAAGGGAACCAAAAACGAGAGTCTTCGTCTTCTCCTTGTGTCCAGACCTGTGTCGGTTTGTCGGGATAGTGTTTGTCAGGACCAACAAAGTAAATGCCGCGCTGCGGATTTTCTACTGCGTAGTCAATCGTTAGTGTGAACGGCTTACCGGCTTGAGTAGGTGTCTTGAGCTTAATATGCAGATGCTCACCGTCGTAGTCGAACACTTGTTTCGTGTTCGCAGCTTTTACCGACTGAATCTGTAAATCTACCGCATCCATGGTGAGACTTTCTACACCATCTACAACAGGTACAATCCGAACCTTGCAGGTACCGCTGTAGCGCTTGTTTGGGATATCAAAAACAAGATCAAGCGCAATATGTTCTACTTGGCCAGGTCGATCGGGGTTGTAGTGAGGGTAAGCACCGGGTAGCTCAAAAGACTTACGGCCAGCTTGATCGAGCAGAGCCTGGTAGATGTTTTCCATAGTGAGGGCGACCGAATCATGTATTAGCTTAAATTAACTCCTTTCCTGCCATTTGTTCTGTTGATATTTATTAGATATCTGGCCAGTAGCCTATTGAGTAGCGCATCGAGACGACAGCACCATAGTCTTTTTAACGACCCACCTCACAACAAAACTGTCGCTGTTCTTAGAGATGAGCGACAGTTTTGAGTAGCCAGCATCATCGAAAGCTTCTTCTTAATGAGCAAAATCAGAACAAAAAAAAGCTCAGCTGTTGCTGAGCCAAGGGGTTCCATGAATGATTAAATGTTGAATATATGATGGGATTTATTGTTTTTTTAAAGGTCTAAGAGATTAACTCCCTTAGGCAAGGTATGCTTCAGCTAGGCAGTGAGGTTAACACTATAAGCGTTGGAGAATCGCTGTGCCGACCGAAGTGTTGAAGTAAGCATAGAAGCCCAATAGGAATATTGCTGTGCCCTATGAAACAGTTTGGCGATTTTTGTCAGTTTAGTCTTCTATGGCATCTACCCCGATGCTGAAGACACTGCTAAAAGCCACCGCTTATAGGCCGCCTATAGGCATATAGCTTGATCAAGCAAGCTCACTGGGATGATGAATCAGGTGAGGACATCTCAGGAAAAGACTGATTAAGCGGGGAGGTGTTCAGCAGGCGCTCTAGACGGTCGGCAGGGTCTAGTTGCTCAGGGCTTTCTTGGGTGTTTGCAGTGTCAGTCTCAGGAAACAGCGTTGAGAGCGCTGAGAGAAAAACAGGCTCCATGGCAAGTTGGGCCGCGATCGCAGCCGCTCCATCCTGATTAATATGGCTAGGATCAGCAAACAGTTCAGACTGATTGGGCCAGGCTCTTAGAAAATCCAAAGTTTTGAAGCCTTGGCGCACGCTTTGCAGCTGTAGAAACTGCTGAAACTGCCTTTCGTAATATGAGCGAAAATCGTCTAGATAGCTATCGCTGAGCGGCAAGTTCACAAAAATGAGCTGCGCATTTTGCGTTGACACAAAGCTAGCAACATCCGCCAAAGCAGCCGCTTGCGCACCTTGCAAGGTAAACGGAGAATATGCGCCGTCGTACCGACCATTAACCTTAGGAAACTCCCGGTAGTAGGCCACAGGCTCAAAACGATCGCTTACCACAGAAAAGCCCAGAGCAGTCAAGCCGGCCTGAGCAGTCACTGGATTTTGCCTTTCCAGCGCAGCCATTGGTTCTGCCGCTGGCTCATTCACAGATAGCATCGGCTGTTCTCCGCGTCTTACAGCCTGAAAGCCTGGTGATGCGATAAGACTCTCCCAGGTGCGATCGCGCCGACCATCATTAAACGCCCGAGAACCATCGCCCCAAACGATCACCCCTGGCAGCTCGCCTGGCAACAGCTCGCTCAAGATAAAATTTACGACCTGTGCCGTGGCTCCATTCACACTGAAGTTGTACACCCTTAGCGAATCGTAGCCCTGCTCAGACAAGCGATCGCCCAAAGCTGCAGGATCAATCCCCTGCAACGATCTTGAGCTGCCGACAATCAAAATGTCAGGCGTACCAGCTGTTTCTACATACGCAATATAGCCAGCTAACTGCGCATCTAGCACTGCGCTGCCCAGCGAGGGAAACGCTGAGGCAATCGGCTCTTCAGGAGCAGACTCTGCGTCTTGCAACAAACGCTGTAAGTATTCTCTTAAGCGCTGCTGTGTGCGATCGCGCCCTTCTGAGGGCATCCGCTCTGCGGCGGTAGGCGTTTCAAGACCATCCGCCTGTGCAAACGCAGGAACAGACGCCATTGCAGGCGTAGCTATCAACCCACCCAACATCACCAGGCCGGGTACAGCCAAGCGGATTGCTCTCCCCTCTCGCCTAACCACGAAAAAGGGCAACATCAAACGGATTGCATTCACGGAAATTACGAAGGATGACGAAAGGCTGGCACAAACTTCATTGGCAGTCTGCACAAACGTACTGAACTAGCTTATCGCTTTCTCTTTTTTGATCGGCAATTACCGTGCCACTGCACCTGCTTGAACTCAGCGTCACATCTCAGTTGACAGCTTAGTTGATTTCTTTTTAATAAATCGCTTGCATATAAGCACAAAAAGGCGTAGTAAGTATAGCAATCTAGCATTGATGCAGATTGCCAATCATCACAGTTCGCCGCATTTCCAGCCACCATCCGCTAAAATGATGGTACAAAAATACTAATAATGGGATCATGGTTCAATATACCCTTGCTCAAAGTCCTGAAGTTTTGATCGACGTGCCCGGACGGGATTCGAACAAAGCACGCGAAAAAGCTATGGATCAGCTGATGACGCTGATGGACGATGGCAAGCTACCGACCGAACTTGACGACGGTTTCAACCCCAAGGAATTTATCGAAGTGAAAGAGCCCAAAACCGAACCATCCGATGAAGAAAATGCCGTCGTTGAGGCGGTACAGACGCTTAGCAACTTAGCAAAGCTAAAGGTCAAAGTGCAGGGCTCCCGCGAAGATGCGCTTAAAGTTCGTGAGCTAATCGACTTACTCTTTACTGATGAAGTCATTGAAGAAGAGCAGATTGAAGAGCTTAATAGTGGCTTCAAGACGTTGAAAACCTTTGCGCAAACAAATCTGAAATATCGCGACGCTAAAGATGAGGCTGAGCAGGCGCGTGAAGTGCTTGATAGCGCGCTCAATCCGCCGAGCAAAAAGAAGTAAGCTCGAAGATAGCCTGTAGACAAGCTCGAAGATAGCCCCTCGAAGATAGCCCATAGACAGCGGAACTATCAGTCACATCAGCAATCAGGTCAGAAGCACAAGGCAAAGTGGTTTTACTTCGCCTCGTGCTTTTTGCTTTGTGGACAGTCTCGCTTTGTTGACAGTACCCTGCGCTCATCTCAAATGCTCGGCTTCCCAGGCTTTGAAAAATGCGATCGCCTCGTCGAAATACTTTTCATTCATCCAGCCAAAACCCCAGTCTTGGCCATTGCCAGTGTGAACACCTAACAGAAAAAAGTGACGAATGCCGATAAATAGAGGAATCGCCCGTAAATCTACATCGGCAATCGCTCGAACTGCTTGATATCCGCGCAAGAAGGGCTCCCAGCATAGGGTCTCTTTCTCTCTTAGCCTGGCTGACCATCTAAACACTGCTACGTCATACGCTCTCCATCCCCAGCCGCAGCCGTCAAAGTCAAATACCATAGCGGTTTCATCGTTAACAAAGTGAACGTTACCAGGATGGAAATCGCCATGACAAAAGCCTTCTTCAAGATCATTACTAGGTAGCGCTGCAAAGCGATGGCGAATAGTATCCGCAATCTGCTGAAGATAGTGCCAGTCACCTTTTCGATGGGCAAGCATCGGCGCGATCGAGCGTAGGGGAGCATCTAATAGATGCTCTAAATCTATCGAAAACCGGTTGTGAACACTGCTAAAGTCCTGCGTTGATGAATGGATAGTAGCGACCAGCTTGCCGTAGTGAAACATCTTCCCTTTGTCTTCTTCTTCGTAGGCAATTGGCCGACCTGGCGCATACGTAAACAACACCGCGTAGCGTGTTCCTTCAATAGCTGATAGGGCGCAAGTGAATTTACCGTCTTTTCTGAGAATAGGTCGCGCGATCGCAACGCCCCGCCTGTGCAAGTGGTTAAGCGCATCAATCTCGTAAGAAACCTCTGGAAGTGTTCGCCAGGGAGTACGGTAGATTCGCAAAATATACTTTTGGTCATCTTCTGCCCTCGCAACATAGGTATCGTTCAAACCTATATTTAAGAATTTAAGCGCCGTGATAGTGGGCAGGTCATAGCCCTGCAAAACCTCTGACAGCAGAGCCTTGACTGACAACGTGGAATGAGTTGTAGGAAAATAACGAGTCATCTTAGAGGCCGAGAGGGAAGAGAAACTACATCAATTTCTACACCTGCTTAATTTTTAGTCGCGATTCCTTGATAAAAATAGCCCATCACCTTCGGCAAATCAGCAGCGTAAAATTCTTCCCACGCTACCTGGTCGAAAGCCGCACCTACAAGCTCATCGATCTTGCGATTGATATGGCAACCGTCCGCTATCACTCGCTGAATCGGCGTTAGCCTATTTTGCCAGGCCTGAATCCCAGGCTCATCGCTCAGACCATGCTCAATAAAGAAAAACCGTCCACCGGGTTTGAGTACCCGATAGGCTTCATTCAACGCCTTTTTAACATTCGGAATACTACACAGGGTCCAAGTGCACACCACATTATCAAAGCTAGCATCAGGCATTGATAAGTTTTCACCACTCAGCGGCTTCGTTTCAACCGGAATCGGGCTTTCATTGATGCGCTTTTGGGCGATCGCCCCCATTCCCTCATTCGGCTCCACCGCTGTCAGTGACGTTACCGCCGCTGAGTAATACGGCAAATTCAACCCCGTCCCAAATCCAATCTCCAACACATCCCCACTTACCTCAGACAGTAGCTGCTTTCGATAGTCCGTCATCGACACTGAACTCATCGAAAACTCCAACAGCCGCGGAAAAATTAAACTCGAATAAATCCCCACGGGCAATCTGCCTCTTTTCAAAACAATTCTCGTGTAAATTTTACGGCGTTCCTCCAGCTTTCATTCAACCCTGGTTCAAAATAAGTCCCTCCCAATAGCTAGGCGTAGCCGCTTCCCTATTCCCAAAACATCTGATAGCGTTTTAACTTACGCAAATCTACGCACTACCCCCCTTGACCTCCATGGCAGCACTGAAAGGACGCAATCTTCTGAGCCTAGCCGACCTCACCGCCGAGGAAATGAACCAACTGCTGATTACGGCAGCTCAAATTAAATCGAAAGAGATCAACCCTCAGTGTCCGCAAAAGATTCTAGGGCTCGTCTTCAAGAAGGCGTCCACCCGCACGCGCGTCAGCTTTTCAGCCGCTATGTACAAGCTCGGCGGTCAAGTCATAGATCTCAACGCCAATCTCACACAAATTGGCCGAGGCGAATCCACTGCTGATACCGCTCGCGTGCTCGATAAATATTTGGATGTACTCGCTATCCGAACATTTGATCAAGCTGAAGTCGAAGAATTTGCTAAGTACAGCGCGGTCCCCGTTATTAATGCCCTCACCGATTTAGAGCATCCCTGCCAGATCTTGGCTGACTTGCTCACCGTCAAAGAAGAGTTTGGTCAGATTGAAGGCCTCACCATGACCTATCTTGGCGATGGCAACAACGTTGCGCACTCACTGATTTTGGGCTGTGCGCTGGTTGGAATGAACGTGCGCATTGCAACGCCGGTAGGCTACGAACCGGATGAGGCTATTTTGAAAAAGGCCAATGAAATCGCGCAGGGTCGTAGTGAAGTTTTAGTGACTAAAGATGCTAAGGCTGCTGTAGAAGGGTCGCATACACTTTACACAGACGTTTGGGCCAGCATGGGGCAAGAAGATCTCGCCGAAAAGCGAATTCCTATTTTTGAGCCGTATCAAATCAATGAGTCCGCAATGGCGATCGCAGATCCCAAAGCCATCGTCTTACATTGCTTGCCTGCCCACCGTGGGGAAGAAATCACCGAAGGTGTGATGGAAGGCCCTCAATCACGCATCTGGGCAGAAGCTGAAAACAGAATGCACGCGCAGCAGGCACTCCTAGCAGGCGTTCTTGGCGTGTAGGCTATCGGTGCAGAAACTCTCGACACAGGCGTTCTTTACACGGCTTTAACGACACGGCTTTAACGCTAGCTCATCGTCTTCGGCTTAGCTGTTTTCTTGAACTGCCAGGCAATCAAACCCAGCAAAATCAGCCCCAAAAGACCCGCCAGTGGATTGCTATCAACTCCGGTAATCCACTCAGGTGCTCGCCCCGTATACTCGCTGAGCCCCCCTACATTCACTATGTAGTAGCCCCAAATAAGGCCTGCATGCAGACCGATCGGATAACCCAAACGCGTCAGCTTTTTTCTGGGTAACCCTGTAGGCGATCGCCTCGCCCAGACCAGAGCCCCCCCTAGCAACACCAAGCCAAAAAACTGAGGCAGCGTCCGTAAAATTTCGCTCCAAGGCTTAATAAAGTGGGTCGTCGCAAAAAATACTGCATTCATGATCAAAGCGGCCGTCGAGCTGTAGCCGCTTTCTAGCTCAGCGAGCACCCAGCCCCGAAAGAGCATCTCTTCGGCAAAGCCAACTGCTAGCGCCATCAGCAGGCCCTCTACAACGAACCGGACAAACCTTGGGCTCGGCGCAGTTGGCGAGGCCCAACCTAACAGCGTCTCTACACCAAACAAAGCAAACACGCCCAGCACGCCAATCAGCAAAGCAGTGCCAACATCTTTACCCAACTGCGGATGCCAACGTAAACCACAGTGCTGAAAAGGCGCTTGCCAACCATGCATCCGACGGCCCCAAACCGGCAGCGCAGTTAAGAAGCCAACATACAATAACGCCAACACCGCGATTTCAGCAGCATTGACGTCATAAAACCAGCCATTGGGCAAATAAACCGCCGCCGCCAACGGTAGCCATACAGCACCGAGTAGCAGCAAAAACAGCCCGATCCGAATCCAGGGATTGTAGCGAGCAAGCAAAGCCTTACTCATCCGGCTCAATCGTACTGGTCAATCCCTTAGCGCACAGAGCTTCGCAATAAAACTCGGCATGCTCTAGCTCACAAATAATAACCAGCCCCGTGCCCGAATTGTGAGCCTGCATCATGATGTCAATGGCCTGTGGCGCGCTCAAAGCAGGAACAGTTGACACTAAGCACTCTACAACATACTCCATGCCATTGAAGTCATCGTTATGCAGCAGCACCCGGTACCGGGGCGCAATTTTTCGCACCGTTGAGGTCGTTGTTTTTTCAATTGTTCCAATAGAAGTAGACATGGCGTTAATGAAAGTTTCGCTACTTTATTTTGTTTAGTACTGACGAACGCTAGCTCGTAAAATATCCTCATTTTAACGCGCAGAAGAACGCGCTAAGGATGCGACAGCAGACAGGCGAAAAAATTCGATCTATCTAATTTTCAGCGCGTAGTTCTCGGCGCGCTTCAGAAGATTTTCGCTTGGGAACAGGTAAGCGTACCTGTTCCACTCGCAGATCATGGTCGCAAAAGTTTTCCTTATCGTTTTACACAAACCACATTGGCAATACACCATCTGGCGCAGTAATAGCCATAGAAAATGATAGAATGTGTGAACGTTTACGAACTTTAATATATCTTAGTCAAAATAAATAACAAATCAAGGCCTCGCTCAACCATTGCGCCTCCATCTTGCCCGCACTGAAGCTCTGGCAAACTTCATGCCGAAACTAGCCAAAAGTATATGTCTTCTGCGCCGAGCCGCTATCTGAGAAAGCTATCTGAGCAGGCTATTTGACTAAGCCGTCCTGTTAAAATTTTCAGCATTTGCAAACCGCAGACACAAGCATACAAACAGGGCTTTTTCACTACAAGTTAATATCACTTAATATTTTTTGATATTTAAAGCCTCTTAATATAGATCCCCAGATTATGAGCGTTGTCCCTTCCCAGATTCTCTATCTAGAACACGGCTCATCTCGGCTGTATGCAGAGGCCATTCAAATTGTCAGCACTCGGCAGGTGTGTTGGGCCAGGCCCACGCTGCTCATCCAAAACCTACCAGAGAGCAGTTCACATGGTGTGCGTCAAGCTGCGATCGCAAACGCGGCCCAATCGATTGAGCACTCCCAGCTCGCCATGTACGACTTAGAGGGCTGCCCTGACCTAATCTGGCCAATCGAGCCCTTCCAGCTCGCCTACGATCTTGACTTTTTTTCGCTACTGATTCAGCTAAAGATTGCACCAGAGGACGCTGCTGCCGAACGCTTCCCCACTCAGCGCAGCAGTAGCAGCCGCCTCAACGAATTCATTCGTAGCTTTTGGCAAACTCATCCAGATATTTTTGAGTTCAACCCGGCTAACGAGCTCTCTTCATAATCCTCGGAGTAGATGTTCAGGGTAATAATGCTCGAGATGGTAGCTCTTAGGAGATACGCTCAGCTACCAAACGAGTTTAGCCGGACAGCTACTGCATTCGCGCACTTGAGTATAAGTGAATGTGCCTGTCTGTGAGGTGTCTGACATAACCTCTCTATCGCATCAACCTCTCATAACGTTTGCAAATAGTGCGCTCATTGCATCGCCAAGCATAGGTATTCCGAGCTGTGGGCACTTGCTAATGTATCCACAATATGGCGAGTGAATTTACGGAATTACTGACCAGACTGGTGTTGTGTTTCTTGATAGGTTCAATTCATTCAACTGCGCAAAGGCTACTAATGCTTCTCATAACGCATCTCAGTTTGAGTGAGCTTTAAGCGCACTTATAAAGCGTGTTTACTCAGCTGTTTTTCGGAATAGGTTTGTATCACAAACTACTGAACAAATAAACCAGTAAATTCTATTCCCATTGGCGCATGTATTGCTTATGAATTGTACACACGGCTCACGTGGGGTATTCGTGCACAAAATGAGTTAATTTAATTCACTACTGGGGAACAAAAACCGTCGTGAACCATTCTTTACTGTCTAGTACGTCAGTTTAATTGAAAGTAAAGTAGTCAACACAGATAGCTCATAAGGCAACAGCTGCACAGACCTATCAAATCTTTTTTGCAAGGTCAGGCATTTCAGTTGAATTATCAGGCACTCTGTATTTAGGCAACTGAAGACAAATAATTCAGTAGCTAGTTGTACAGCTTTAAATAAGGTCGAAACATGTTTAAAGAAAATACAAGCTCTGTAGCGAATAACACTGAATAATTCGAGGAACTTAAAGTTAAGTATACTCACGGACTTACAAACTTTAACAAGGGCTTTATAAAGGTCAAGATTTAGACAAATACACGGTTGGCATCTAGCCTGCTCAAAATTAGGCCTATAAGTTTGTAAGGGCATGTATTAAGCAAGTAACAATGCACAGCTCATTACTCGTTTAGTGTGAGTGATCTAAGCATTTCATTGAGCGTCTCACTAATTAAAACAGCGCTTAGCGGTGTTATTAAAGAGCACCGTTGGGCGTTGTTGATGATCTATCAGAAAATACGTCAAGAATTGATTGAGGAAAGAGTAATATGGCAAGCATCAACACACCCGTGACTGTAGTCTGTCCTTCTGGCGTCTTGAACGCTGAAAGTGTATACAGCCTTGAGCAGCAGCTACGCTCTATTGGTAGAGATAAAACCGCCAGCGAGCTGGTTGTTGACATGAGCCGGGTTGAGTCGTTAGATAACGCAGGTCTTGTCTCCTTCATGTCTGCTTTAAATGCAGCACAGCCTCGTTTCGAGCAGCTAAGTCTATGTGCGGTTCCACCATCTGTCCGCATCGTGTTTGAGCTTACTCAAATTGATCGCCTGTTCCAAATGATTGATCCTGCGCCTATTGCGCTCGCAGCCTAACCAAGTAGCAGCCTAGCCAAGCAGTCGTTACTTTACTCAACACATTTAACTCAGCTGTCTACTCAGCAACCCTGTAGCTGACTCTAAGCAAACAGGCAAAACCGAAGGCTAAATCGCAAAGCGCTGAACGGCTCTCTTCATTGAGCTTGATTCAGCGCTTTTTGCATTCAGCCTTTTGCATTCAGCTTTTTGCATTCAGCCTTTTGCATTCAGCTTTTTGCCTTCCTTAGGCCGTCTGTGGCTTTGCGTCATGTTTGCTGGGTCATATTTGCTGGGTCATATTTGCATAGCGCTTACGTCATGTGCATAAAGCTTGCGTCACCGCAGGCAGCAAAATTCAAAAGAGCCAAATACGCAGCAAAAGCAAAGTGCAGCAAAGCGATAAAAGCAAAGTAACAGACGCTATAGTAAAGGCCTAAATTTCTTTCTTGCGATAACTGCCGTGCCTGCTGCTACTTCTTCTGCGACGACTCAAATTGCTGACTTACTCAACGAGGAAATCAATCGCCCGGCTCGCTACCTGGGCAATGAAAGAGGGGCAGTACACAAGCCCTGGTCAGCCGCTGCCGTACGCTGGGTGCTAACCTATCCAGAAATCTACGAAGTCTGTGCGTCCAATCTAGGACACATCATTTTGTACAGCATCTTGAACGCGCAGCCTCGGCAGCTATGCGATCGCGCCTATCTACCCGCCGCCGATCTCGCCACCAAGCTCAAAGACACAAACACACCGCTATTTGCCGTAGAATCGCGTCGCCACCTAAGTAACTTCGACATTTTAGGCTTCAGCTTAAGCTACGAGCTCGGTGCGACCAACATCTTAGAAATGATGTCGCTAGCCCAGGTACCGCTCACCTGGAAAGAACGAGATGCAGCAGGCCCATGGAATGTAGATACCGGCAGCTGGCCGTTAATATTCGCTGGCGGCGGCACGGCAACCTCTAACCCTGAGCCCTACGCCGACTTTTTTGACTTCGTGGCACTGGGCGACGGCGAAGAGCTATTACCCGAAGTTGGTTTAGTACTCGAAGAGGGAAAAGCCGCTGGCCTCAGCCGAGAAGAGATTTTGCAAGACCTAGCGCAGGTGCCCGGCGCTTATGTTCCTCGCTTCTACGACATGGCGGCCGATGGCTCGGTCCATCCCAATCGAGACGATGTACCCGCCAGAATTCTAAGACGGGTCGCACCGCCGATGCCTGAATATTCGATTGGGCTGGTCCCCTACGTCGAAACCGTGCATGACCGACTAACCGTAGAAATTCGACGTGGCTGCACGCGCGGCTGTCGCTTTTGCCAGCCGGGCATGCTGACACGCCCGGCTAGAGACGTGCCCCCAGAGCAAGTCATCGATACTATCGAGCGGGGAATGCGCGAAACCGGCTACACCGAATTCTCGTTACTATCTCTCAGCTGCTCAGCCTACCTGGCACTGCCCGCACTCGGCGTGGAAATCAAAAACAGACTGAAAGATGACAACATCAACCTATCTTTGCCCAGTCAGCGCGTGGATAGGTTCGATGAAAATATCGCTAACATTGTTGGTGGACTGCGGCAGACCGGACTGACCTTCGCCCCTGAAGCCGGTACGCAGCGCATGCGTGACATCATTAACAAGGGCCTGACGAATGAGGAGCTGCTGCGAGGGGTCAAAACTGCCTACGAGCAGGGCTGGGAGCGGGTAAAGCT
>CALDSK010000068.1 GCA_937911865.1 uncultured Synechococcus sp. | reverse complement strand
GCCCTCTGCATCTAGGCAATACGCATTACAGGCGAAGTCTTTATCACCCCTACTAGGATGATGACCTTTCGGCAAAAGAACGCCATTACGATTTACGTAACTGAGAACAACAACAAGCTTGTTTTCATACTGATAAACATCAGGCTCTTCGCGTGTTCTATAGCCGATATCGTAAGGTAAAGGTATATGTTTACCATCGATATAAAGCTGTCCTTTTTTGTCAACAGTCCAATTGATATTGTTCATCTCTATTCTCCTGTTTTATAAGTAAAGAGAGCCTGCATTACATGCAAGCTCTCTACCGAATCTACCAGTCAGTTAGCTGAACTGGAATCTCTGTGCTATCTGCGAAAGGCTCATTCAGATAGAACTGCGTTCCACCGCCTTCACCCCATGTCTCATGGGGGTTGGCAGGGCCAGAAATCAGTCTTGAACCTGGCTTGACATCAATAACAGCCATTTGATCCATGCTGTTATTAGGCGGAATTGCAAAGCGGTTACGAATAGCTGCAATGCTTTCGCCCTGAACGTCTTCCAACCGCATCATGAAATTGCCTCGAAGCTCTGCGGCATTAGGTCCTTCACCACCATAGAAACGAACAAGCGATACAGGTTCGCGAACTACACGCTCCTGAAGTATTGTTCCAGGTCTAAAGGGCGGATGGGTGCTACCAAATCGTCTTGCAACTTCGTTGATATCACCTGCATTCACAAAACGTGCACTAGGTGCTGCACGCTCAATGTGATCACGGCCCAAACGTTCACGCGAAACCCCTTGCGGCAGTTCCGGGCTTACCGGCTGATCAGCAGGGCGCACTCGTTGCCCAGGCACTGACCCAGACTCATCATTGATGAAGTCTGAACAGCTTCTTGTCAGATAGATTCGCACCGCGCGAGCAGCTAGGCGTAAACGACCACGGGGAACCCCATTGTCATTATTATCAAAACGTCTACACGCCTGGCGAAAAGCTTGACGAGAAGCTTCGTCTGTTGCTGCGTTCTTAGCCAAAACAATCAAAATTGCTCGACTATTCTTGGCAATTTCAGAAGACGAAAAGGATAGCGTTTGTGGACATTCCGTAAGGTTGCCTGCGACGAGCCCAGTTGCTATCTCTGCGACTTCACCTGGCGCACCGGCAAGAAAGTCGAGAATAGCGTTGTCAAACGCCATTTCTCTATTATTCTCACCTACCTGGTCGTACAAAGCACAAATGAATGGCTGCCGTTGCTGAGTTTGTCCTGACAACGAAGCATCAACAAAGTAGCCGGGCAGCTTTTTCAAGATTTGCTCGAAGCGGTAACGCTCGTATTGGTCAAAATCTGCATTTGCTAACGCAGTAGACCAATCTTGAACAGAACCATATCGCGCTTCAGCAGCGATCAAGCCAGTGACTGTAGTTAGTTGGTCTTCCCTAGCACTAGAAACCGTTCTAAACTCCTGCGCCAGGTTGGTTTCCCAATCAATGGCATCAGCACTTGTTAGTGCCTCATTGAAGTACTGAACCGCTTCGGCGTGATTGCCATTATTCAGTGCTACGCAAGCCCTCCATAGATAGGCTTGCGGCCCATCACTGTAAGCGCTTTCAAGGTACCCGGCACATGCGCTTGGCTGCCTGCTTTCAGGCGTGAGCTGTGGACGAACAGCCTGCCAGACTTGTTCAACACCATCAGTTTTCCTAATGATGAAATCGCCTCCTGCGAAGGTCCTATGAATACGTCCCAACAATCCATGTTGTGGATCGACACTGCTAATAAGCGCTGGAATGCTTCTCGGAAACCGATTGATAAGCACAACTAGGTTATCGACACCTAGCTGGCCTTCCACAACATATTCCATCAAGGCGTACAGATAAATAGAGGCGTGAAGCTCCCAACTATCTATTGCCACTTGGTTATGCCGAAACAATATCTGGCAACCAAAACTGCGGATGTAGTAATCCTTTGACTGACGCCATGTGGTAGTATCCATCGCTGATTGTGGACACGTCTTCACTTGACTACTTAAACTTAAATTCCAGTTCCAACCGGGATCGTCAGTCCAAGAAATTGCAAGAGTGTTAGTCCATGGCGAAAAGACGACACTAGGATCACTAAAGCCACTTTCTGCTACAGACGTTGTCTCTGCTAAAGAATTACTTTCATTCCATCGAAACGTTTTAGCAAACGTAGCGCTAATGGGAGCAATTGGTCTAAACCCACCATTATTTGCAACCCTAAAGCCTCCTAAAACAGAAAACGAGCCGTTTACTGTCAAAACGGAGTTAGAAAGACTAACGTTCGTAATAGTCGCAGTGGCCTGCATGCTGCTATCAGACACGTCCCAGGTGGAAGAGCCACGAGAGGCCAATCCAGCGAAATTTTGATTCTTCAGGAAGAAGTCTCGCTGCGATTCCAGCATCACATCTCTATACTCCTGCGTAGCAGGCAAAGGATCTGGAAATCCTGTATCGTACTGTGCAACTGAAGGCAGCTGCAAACTGGTAATGACAAGAAGGCTTGCCATAAAAAAGGCCAGGAAACGCCGAAAGCGCCTACTGGAACGAAAAAGTGTATTCACTTAAAAAAGCACTGCTTTGCAGTGTAATTGCGACAAACGCACTCAAATGAGAGGCGCTAGGATTATTATCCAATTGTTTTTTATGCGATTTGTTGTTGAAAATCTATAATAAAGTGTCTCGTTGCCGAAAAGAGAGACTTAATGGGAGATAAATATTAATGTTGACCGTAGGCTTTAATATAAACAATATTTTAATTCAGTGGACGTAGAAACTATCAACACAGAAGGGCAATACCGCATAGTGCTGGGTTTTTCCGAAGCGGAACAAGAACACTATGCCCGCATCGAAACGGATACCTACGAGCCTGAATTGAAGTGGGAATACGAAACACCGCAGGGGGTTCGCGGCTATCCTGCTCTACAAATGCTGGCCGCCACGCAAATTGCGGTTAGGGACATTATTGGCATAGAACAGTTTGAGCTCTCGCAATACGATCAAGACCAATTGCTTGAAGCGCCTTACAGCCGCCTGGTTGATGCTTCTGAGCTGGAACCCCTGCCAATGCTTGATACGGAGTATGCCGAATCACCCTTTTACGGCAATATAACGGCGCCGTTATCAAATAGACCGCAGCAGCTTTCCTTTGAAGAGTTCCTGCGGTTTATCGAAAACAACCCCGGCATGGAATCAGAGGATGATTTTGGCGCCGAGAGTTGCCTTGCAGAGATGGAAACCTGCACCAGTTGCCTTAAGACGTTTATCGACGCCGCAAATGAACCAAACGCCGACATTAGTCAGGAAACGCTCAATAGCCGATGCGAGCACGCAATCACCTTTACAGCTGGGCAGCTTATACAAAGTCATGAAGCCTTGTTCATGAGCTTCCCAGCAGAACGCATGGATGCGATCACCGGCAGCTTGGAAAATTTGACGGCCACCATTGATGAAATCTATACGGCAGAGGAAATCGACCGTATCAATGCCGTTACCGCTGGTCTATGCGGTTGTAAGCTGACCGACTTCAGAAGCGAAGTTGAACGGGGTTACAATCCCGTCACCGGGCTGCTGCTGAATCGCCCTAATGTGGGGGACTATAACCACATTGAAACGATTGCGGATGCCAGTATTGCGGCAATGCAGGTCGAAGAGGAACGGGGTTAGCAGGCTTAGTTAGCCTCAAGTGCGATCTTCCTCGCAAATCTCAGCGCCGGCGTACTCCTCAAGTGCATCTACGACCGCTACAACCATACCGGCGGAGCCTTGGCTTGGGTCTATATCCGATTCCTTGTTGTCGCTATTTTTGATGCGTTCAGCGGCCACTACCATGCGCTCAATCAAGCTATTGCTTTTAGGGGTAATACGGGGTTGATTATCACCCGAATTATTAGTTACTACGTCATGGTTCATGGCGTCCATTCCTCAACTCAAGAAAGATTTTTCTAACACACTGCACAGCCTAAGCCGTAGCCACGACCCGTCAACAGTATTTAGCGACTGGCTTGAAATTGCGGCCATCTATATGCACCAGCTGCCGTTTAATAGCGGTGATTTTTCAAAGGAGGATGAAACCTATCAGCGGCTGGAACAGGTTTATTTAGAGAAGGTTGCAGACTACAGCCGCGAAGACCTTGGCGAGATGGCAAAGATGGTCTTGATGGTTATGTCGATGCATCAACAGGAGTACGGCGATTTTTTGGGTGAAATAGCCGGTGAAAACGAATTGTTAAACCAGAGAAGCGGCCAGTTTTTCACACCGTTTACGGTTGCGTCCTTTATGGCAAAAATGAGCCTTGCGGATGCTCAGCAGATTTTGGAAGAAAAGGGCATCATCACGATTGCTGACCCGGCTGTAGGCGGCGGTGCAATGCTGCTGGCAGCGGCTGAGGCACTGTATCAGCAAAAGATCGATCCGCGCAGCGCAGCGCAGTTTGACGCCGTTGATAAAAGCCGCAATGCCTTCAACATGACCTACATTCAGTTGTCAGCCGCTGATCTACAGGCCATGGTGCGGCATGGGAATACGCTTTCCAACAAAATGTGGGAATGTCGGCCAACACCGCAGCTGCGGTATTTCGATAGGGAGCTTAAGCAGTACCGCGCGATCGCAAAAATGAAACAGCTTTTAACACACCCGGAGGGTTTCTTTAGCGACAATGCGGTAGAGCCTTTAGCACAAACCGTACCAGAAGCTGTCAAAGAAGGAGATGATCAGGTATTGGAAGCACCCGTGCAGCAGAATCTGTTCGATACTGAAAACTTCACTGGTGCTGCTTCAACAGCCGGTGCGAAACGGAAAGCTAGTGCAGATATTATTTTGCCAACTGGGGCGCAACTAGGGCTGTTTTCTGATGGAAACGAGATGAAATAAACTAAGTCTCAAAAATAAATGCCTTAACGTTGCCTGTCACATCACCTGCCATTATTCGTTCGCAATTTAAAGAAACAGAAGATGCCTTAAAATATTCATCGTTGTAATAAGCGGCGAGTTTTTCACCTGTTTTCAGAGACCATACTTCAAGCATTTTATCCATGGTAGTGATCGCAATATACTTATCACTATAATCAACATTCATGCTGGTAACTGAGCTGCTAAGCTCTATGGAATTTATGAGTTTTCTGTTGGAAATATCCCAGACCAGTACCTTGTTCATATCTGATGCTACTACCCGAGTTAAATCATTAGTCGCCTGCATATAATCGAGTCCTGACTTTGATTTGTGAAACCTGTGTATAACTTTTTTCGACCTTATATCGTATATATCGAGAGTTTTGCTGGTTGCAGAATCATCAGAACCTGAGGAAACAAATAGAACGTGATTGTGGCTGTAGGTGAATGCTATTTTCACTACCTCGTAAGGCACAGGTACGACACAATAAACTTCAAAGTCTTGAATTTCTTCGTTAAACCAGTACAAGTATATCTGCCTACTTGTCAGATATCTATTGTCCCAAGTTTTTTGCTTAACGTACTTTGTTGTAAAAGCAGTATTTCTAAAAGTTGTGCTAATGTGAAAGCTCTCTATTGTCTCAACTGAATTCTGTGGTTCAAAAATTCTGATAACTTCACTCGTTCCTAGCTTGACAAGACATGGCCTTAAAATAGAGCCGAAAGCAGAATTACTAACGTTTTCTAGCTTAAAGACTATGCCATCAAGTAACTGAAGATTATCTTTTTGAACCATTCCAGAAACTGAGTTTTCAAGAGAATTCTCATCTTTAAAGGAACCGATAGAAGTCATTTTATCCAACGACCAAACTGCCTGTCTATCAAACCCTATAGAAATACCCAACTTTCCATCTATGTCAACTGCAACGCTATCCACAAACGGTTCGTGAATGAATTGTTTGGCATGCTTCGAGGTCTTCTTTAAATTAGACAACCTAACATTGCCTCTATCATCACCAGTTAACACTGTTTGACTACGCGGGATAACAATTAGGCTATAGATACTTAGTGGCCCATGAAGGCGTTCTATGTAAGATGCTTCCGAGGTTTGAGTGTTAAACGTTACAAGGCTTCCATCATTAACTACATAGAGAAACCGCCCATCTTCACTCATTACTATAGGGTCTCCAGCGCTACCATGCCCCTCATGCTTAAAGCACTTTATTTCTGTATCTGTATTAATATCTATAACTAATATCTCGTTACCTGATTTACCTAAAAGGAAATTTCCATCAGGTGATAAATTGATCCTCGATAATAGAACGTTTCCACATGACAGGGGACGCCTCTCTTCTGTCTTTGGCCACCAAACTAAAATGTTGCCTTTAATATCTAAAGACGCGATCATATCTTGATGTTTTGAATACAGTAGCTGTAACAGGGTGTTTCCAGTGCCCTTACAGAAGGCTGCGGTTTGCTTCATACCCTCTTGGGTACTAAAGCATCGAATATCCCCTTTTCTATCCGAAACGTAGAGATATCGACCATCATGCGAAATTACCATACCTGTGACTTCTGAATGTATGGATGGCTGATTTTTTTTCAGATTAAACTCATCAACTTTGAGATGCGTGGTGATATCCCATAAAATTAGCAATCCATCTGATGACACAGAGTAAAGTTGTTGACCATCTAGTGTTAAAACAGCTCCCACAATGCCCCATGCATGAGCAAGGTCTTTTATTAGCCCTTCGTCTGCGTATGCCTCACGATTATATTCATCATTGATTAACTTTGCTGAGGCTTTGCGACCCTCTAGCCACGTAACAAGAATCTTGCCACCACAGATAGAAATTAATCGCTTAGAATCAGGTGTTAATAGTAGATTAGAAATTGTATTATCATGCCGTACAATAATGCGATTGTCATTCTCAGTGAACAAGTTTCTCCTTAGTGGTTTAAGCCAGAACTCGTATGTTGGGCGGATGGTTTTGGCAAATGACTCTCCGTCTTGATAGGGGAGCAGACGCTCGTACAGCTGGCTCGCCAACTGATCAGGATACTGTTCAAGAATGGTAGCAATATCTCTTAAAGCAGCACCAATAAGCCTGACTCTTACCGAGCATCCTATCTTTTCAGCTTCATCATATATGCGGATTAAATGCTCAACAGGTGAAAAACTTTCTTGTGCCTCTCCTAGCTCTAAAATTGTCTCGATAAAGCCATAATTTTGTCCTAAAAACGACTCCATATCTTTAGGCCTGCCCTTTTCTGCACTCCTGAGAAGATCCTTTGGAAAATTTGACAAATAGGCTGAACGTTCAAGAGGACTTAAACGGTTAACTCGTTGTAGCAGTGTATCCTTTGCCATGGTTATTTAACAGGAAAGATAGACAAAAAGCTTTTACGACATAGTTATATATTTTTCCAAACATTCACTCGCATATCAAGCGAATCATCCTCATCTCTTGATGTTTTAGGCCTAAGAAACTCTCTAAAACTTTCATGATATATCTCGAATACTGGCGTTCCAAAATAGTCACTTTTTTGCAGAAACTGCAACCAACCAATTAGTCCATTCCTTACATCTTGCTCTGTTATGTCATTATTTTTTTTCTCATTATTTTACTAACCAATTCAATTGATATAGGAATCTCGCTGTCAAGAAATGCTCGAAGTACGAGCCTTCTCTCTGGATGGTTATCCATGTCTAGCAACATCCAATGATCTTCATAGTATCCCTCTAGGGTTTCAGGCAGCCTGCTTAAATCCTCAAGATTCTGATATACGCCTTTGTAAATGTCTTCTGTCACCAGAGTAAGGTACATAAAGTTGCCTTTACTCTTCTCGACCATCAAATCGATAAAGTCGCTCGGTGTTATAGCTAGCTTTTTAATATGGTTATATAAATTGGTCCCTTTTTTGGAATCACTTAGATAATTTTGCAAGTAGAGAGTTACGTCTTGAGCTATTTGCAGCTTATATTCCTGCGATGTCAAATCCAGTATCTTGTGCGTATTGAAACACATTCGATTTAACTCGAACGTTTTACGTCTAGTTAGCAAAAAATAGACGTTATCAGGTAAGCACTCCGGCAGATAGAGCGGATTTGGCTTACCTGGCCCTGTTTGCATGTATTCTGCTTCATCAAGGGCATCAACTACAATAGTTAGTTTTCGAGATGCGTTTTTAAGGCGGTAGCCTACTCTGTCTAGAATCTCATTGAACAGCGCTCCATTCGTCCAATAATCAGGATTATCAAGTGACATACCCAAACCAAATTGATCGTTTAGTTGGTTGCACATGGCCTTAAGATAACCCGAGACTGTGTTTATTTGTTTACCGCGAATATTGAAGTAAAAAATATTGTTCTCAGGATTGCGCTGTAGGTAGTTTGCAGCAATAGCGCTTTTACCATCGCCAGGATTCCCAACGATGCTGATATAGCCGCTGGACGTATCTTTTTGTCTTTTATGAAATTCATCAAAAATGTATTGCCTGCCAACGAAAGTACCCAAACGATAATCAATGAAACGTTTGAATATTTCTGTATGCTCGGTATAGCGTATCTGTTTGGGCTGGCTAGTAGAATTGTTAGGTGACGTTTCAATGTTGATTGGATCACTCACATTGGTTACCAATCTTTCGCCATTCTCTTTGATTGCGTACCGCTCCCAACTTGCAATGCCTGAATTTACAAAAGCAGCTTTAAAGAGCTTTGCGGAAATGAACTTACCATTCAACAGATCAACAAAATTTGAGTAGCTTATATTTGCAACTTGTGCAGCGAAATCTTTCCTATTGTAAGTATCACGTGACACATACTCAGAGTTAACAGGATCATACCAGCTGCCTCCTTCAGCCATTTTATCTTTGATCAGTTCAATTCCTTCCGCAGTAGAACGGTAGATAGCGCTCTTTGGCATTGATTAATAAGGGGCTGAAAATACATGAGTATTGTAACGAGTATTCAACCTTGGATAGTAAGTATGTAAAATCATTGATTTTCAAATCTAAATCAATACTATAACTTCATCAATAAAGCTGTTTTTTACTGTTGTACAGCTAGAAAGGTCGTGCATTGACAATAACTGGTGAAGATATCTATGAACTAGCCCGCCTTAATCGGGGAACTGGAATAAAGGCTAGAGATATACTTGTTTTCTTGGGAGAAAATAGACATAAGCCTTTAGCGTTTTTTGTTGAGAAATCTGAATCAGGAGAACTTGATCCTCGACATATGAGAAATGCTGTTAATGGTGTTGGCTATGGCGTTCGTGGTCATTTGAGCTTTCACACTAATGAGGGGCTTTTAAAAACAGTCGATATGGATCAAGTTGAGAGCGTTCTTGGTTCTCAACTTGATAAGTGGTGTATTCCAAAGCGCATTACCAAAGCGAGTCCTTATTTTCTAGTACCTGGGGCTAGCGAAGCTGGTATGAAAGACAATATCGGTGCCTACAACATCACTTGTTTAAGAGGCTTGAATTGTATGACCGAGTTTTATTTTGGAGAGCGTTTTCTACCTAGTATTAAACCAGCTGTAGAATACGAACCCCAGACTTTCATTAGTTTAGTAGAAGCTGAAAACAATGTCTCCAATGAGCATGAATTTAGAGCAGATGAAATGGATAAGATGCAAACTCAGCTTTGGGAACAAGGGTATTTACAGTGCGATATCACACGTTGAATTTATATTTTTTTAATTTGAACTAAATTTGAACCAAAAGCTGTACGAAAATTGAACGCTACAACTTTCAAAAGTTCCGGTACGGTAGAAATGTAGTCAATCAGGTGACCCCACAGAGCTAAATAAGAAGCGACGTTTCTGGCGACCCGTGCTTCTCCTCAAAAACTTTCTCAACAATTAAAACGCAATAGCTATCAGGAATTTCTTTTTGAAACTCCTAATGGCTGACAGCTTCCTATACCTAATTTTCGGCACAAACTAATCACTTATCTACAGTAAAAATGAATACTTCCCTATTTCCAACCGAACAATCCAGTCAATCATTCAAAGGCTGGCTCGGCTGCGGTCTTCTAAGCTTTCTAACTCTCCATTTGCTTCGCTCAAGCGGCGCAATCTCACACGTAACAGTCCAGACCATTTTTTATGCTGTGCAAGCCAGTGCCGTTAGCTATTTTAGCCTGTCGCTCTTTCAGCGGCGCTCCGGGTGGCTTTCAACACTGGTGGAACTTCCGAAGGGCTGCAAGGTTGCGATCACGCTAGGGGTAGCAATGCTAGCCGTTAGCCATGCACTACCGGCACAAGCGGCCTTCTACTCTGCTGCTGAAGGCTTTATAGCAAGCAGTTTCCCACAGACTAGCGCAGTAGTGCCATTACTATTCAACGCCCTGCGGCTAGTGTTTTTGATGTACACGGCGGTTGCTCTCCTTTCGGTGATGAACGCCTTTAAGCAAGGAGAAGAGTGGACAACGGTAGCTCGAACGCCGGCGGCGGTCATTGTTGTCGTTGCCCTTGGTGATGTGCTGACCAGCGTTATCGTTGCCTAAATTTTCAGCTAACACACGCAAACCTTTGACTCATGCCCAACAATTTTCGACCTATCAACCGTGTGCTAGGCCTCACGCCGAAGCTTGGCCCCATTCCGGCAGACCTGATTGTTCCCTTCGGCGTTTCCAGCATTGTGGCGTATTTCAGTCATGCTTTTGCGGGACTAACACCTGTTCAGGCGCTGTTCTTCGCATTATTTCTCTTATCAACTTGGTGGATAGTTACTGCCGGCAACAGCTTTCGCTTTGTTAGTAAGTTTTCCAGGTGGACTATACCCCGCTGGCATCTCGGATACCGTCGCTATCGTTCATGGCTCAATGCCCCGAAAAATCATGATCGCCACTAAACGAGTACAACACAACTTCAACACTAAACCAAAGCAGCAACAATTTCATAAATTGCTTGCTTTGGAAGGTATGGCCGAACTGCAATACGACAATCAGCAGATTGGGGTAGCTATACTAAAACCACGCCGTCGAAATCAACTGCCTAGATTCCTCATCGCTTTCTCAACGAAAGGCTTTGCCCCTAATCTAAGCGAAGCTCAGACAGCAGCTACCCTAAAGCGAATGGAGGAATGGCTTAACGCCTTACCGCAAAGCGAATCCATATTTTTTCGCGTTGAGAAATTCGCCGATGATCGCAAACAGCAAGAGAAACTCAATGAAGATTTGATTTGTGGGCGTTCTGATATTGAGAGGATATTGACCTATTCAAAGAAAAGCCGGATACAGCAACTAACTCAGTCTGGTGACCGCCAGCACTCAAAGGTAACGGTCTATTGCACTATCACCCCTAGCTCAGCATCGATAGAGCCCTCGAATAAACTTGAGAAGCTCCTTCAGCTGGTAAGCAACTCACTTGAGCCGTTACAACAGCAAACAACGAAAGAGCAGAAAAACAACCTAGCAAAACTGTTTGATCGTATTTATAACGACAACTACCAAGACTGGCTCAACGTTATGGGGCGTATGGGCTTAAATGTAGAACCTCTAGATGCAGCTGCCTTGTGGACTAGCTTATCTAGTGCATCTAGCCGAAAGCAAACACCACCCATACCTCAACTTATCACAACCGATGAAAGCGGCATTAGGGAGGATATCTACACAGACGTTCATCCTTCAGTGGCAATCATGCGCTACGGGGTGCCGGAAGCGGCTCCTGACCATATTCGGATTGGTGACCGCTATGTGGGCTGTAACACGATGCAAGATAAGCCGAAAGGGTATGCCGATGCAAAAGATCAGTTCCGCTATCTTTTCAAGGTACTGGCCGATCCTGCGGTTCGTGACACGGAATTCTTCATCCAAATAAGTCCCACCGATAGCCAAATGCAGCGCAGCGCTCTGCAATTATTGAATCGCCAATCAAACAATCAGGTCATTTCAGCCAGTGAGCAATCATCAAATGACGTAGCTGCGCAGATGAAAGCCGATGAAACAGTGCAAGCTCAACAGGCTTTAGCTGTAGGAAGCTCCACGCTCAGAATAGGGTTCGTTGTCCTGGTGCATCGCTCATCTTTACAGCAGTTGCGCACCGACTGCAAAAAGATTTGCAGCAAGTTTACCGGCTGTTGGATGGATAGAGAGTGTTATCTTGCACCGCAAACATGGTTGCAAACACTCCTCATCTCAGGCCAAGATTTAGAAAATTACAGATTTTTCAACCGGCAACATGTACTTCTCAGCCATGAAGCAACAGGTTTTGTGCCGTCGGCTATGCCTCAGACTCACGACGACAACGGCATAGAGTTGATTACGGAAGAGGGTAGTGTTCCTTTCTGGATTAATTTCTTCAAGCCGCATAAGCGACTGAGCCTACGAAGCGCTTTAATCTGTGCTACTACACGCGGCGGTAAGTCGATTCTGGTGAGCGAGATTTTGCTAAATGCGATTTTGAAGGGACTGCTGGTAACAGTTCTCGATTATCCAAGAGGTGATGGAACCTCAACATTTACAGCCTTTACCGAGCTTCTAAAAGGCAACTATATCGATATTGCCCGTGAAGATATCAACGTCATGGAACCGCCTGATCTATCAGAAGTTCCAGAGGAAGAACAACAGAATGTATTGGCTAATTTTCAAGCGGCGATGCTATCCACTCTGATTCAGTTGGTTATCGGCAACACGCCCGCAGAGCAACTGCCTGCACCTGAGAGCACAATCAAATCAGTGCTGAAGCTGGCAACGCATGAATTCCTAAAAGATGCGAGTATTGCGGCGCGAGCGCGGGATGCACATCAAGCCGGTCAGGGCAGCGCTGAATGGCAATTGATGCCTACTCTTGGGGATTTTCTACATCTGCTTAGAAACGAGTCTTTTGAAGGGCGTTTCCCAGAGGCTTCATCAATGCAGGATGCAATCGACTACTGCATTGTGCATATTGACGCTGCAATACACAGTAGCGGTGTCGGTAGAGCCATATCACGCCCTGCTACGGTGCGCCTGGACAGTCAGCTTGTAGTCTTTGGATTTACCAATGTGACGGACGAAGACGATATGGCAACTCTGGCGCTTTGCGCCAACTTGATTGCGCTTAGGCGCGCATTACTGTCGCAAATCAGCCTGTTGTTCATTGATGAATCCCCAATATTTCTTAAAAATGAACAATTCTCCAAAATGACAGGGCGTATTTGTGCCAATGGTGCCAAGGCCGGTATCAGTGTTGTTCTCGCAGCGCAAGATCCAGATACTATTGCCGAGTCAGCCGCAGGCTCACAGATTCTACAAAATCTGAACACCAGGTTGATAGGTCGTATCCAGCCAGCAGCAATCAAAAGTTTTGAAAAGCACCTGGACGTTCCCCGTTCTGCGATCACAGCCAATGCAAGTGAAGGGTTCTTTCCCAACCCGCAAGGGATTTACAGCAACTGGGTGCTGGATGACGGCGGTACCTTCACCCGCTGCCGCTTTTATCCTTCTCCCATCCTGTTGGCACTGACGGCCAACAACCCAGACGAGCATCAAGCGCGAATCGTTGTTATGCAACAGTTTCCCAATCGACCAATAGAGGGTATAGCAACGTTTGCCAAATTGCTGACCCTATCCATCCAAACAAGCACTGACCTGACGGAAACAGTCAACCGCTGGCTTTCAGCGCGTGCATCCTCAATGAACAGTTAGCTATCTCCTTATTTTCAGAAAAGAGAGCATGAATATGAAACAACTTCTCAAGCATAGACGGCTACTGGCCGGAACGGCTTGCCTTACAGGCGTTATTGCCTTTACCGGTCAAGCCCTAGCTAACTCTTATTTCACAGGACAAGGTATTGCCGGTTGGGATTATTCCAGAATGGTCACAACCGCACAACAAGATCTTCGGCGTGTCGTTAACAGCAGTATCGACAAATATATTAGCCCTGAGCTCGCTCCTGTTTTCAGGCAGTCAGTAAACGACGCGATTGGTACTCTAGGCATCGCATCACCGCAGCAAACGGCAGAAAACATTGAAGATGAACTCGTCAACTTGCCGCAAGGCGATATTACGCAGGCGGCGCCCAGCGCTGCACAAATAACCCGGCGAGCCAATCATCTTCTCATAGACCAACAGATTGAGGCTGTATTGGGTCAGGAAGGGCAAAGCATTGCACAGCAAAAGCTCGATACGGCAGCAGTATCTGTCAACCAAACTAGGCAGCTGGCCAGTACGGCACAAGTAGCCGTATCAACGCAGGACGCTATCAAGGCAATGGCACAGCAACAAGCTAATACCAGTGATCTGCTGGGCTCTATGCACCTGGAGCTGTTACAGAGCCGTCAAGATACGGCCACCCAGTCCCTTGCGTTGAACGATATTGCAGAAACTCTCGATCAAGAGACACTTATGCGTCAGGCTGAGCGCCGGTCGGAAGCGATTGCCGGATTTGAACAAGCTGCCGCAGCTCGGCTTTTTTAGAGGGTGAAAGCGAATGATAATGAATAATTTCGTAAAGCTGCCCTTTTACTTGTTGCAGTCACAAGACTTACCAGAATATCCAGAGCCGTTGAGCGGCGGTGCAGAAAGCATTTTCAACAGAAGCAACGAAGCTTCACAGACAGTAGTCAATAATTTTGAGCCACTATGGCAAAGCACCATTAAGGGGGGACTATTCGAGGCAATGGCCTCTCTAGGGGTTCTGATAGCTGTTATAGCCACAGGATTTTTTCTTGTTCAATGGGTACAGCAGTTTCTTTCCGGTGAGGGAGATAGGGCTTTTAGCGAACTCATTTGGCCAATCATCGTTATCGTGACCCTTAGCAACAAGGGCGCTTTGCTAGGGACTGTAACGCTTGAACTTCGAGCCGTAGGAAACAAGGTAAACTACACCATTCTGAACAGTGCTGTTGCAAACGAATCGTTGCAGCAACATCATCGGCAAACCCAATTTGGGAGTGCTATTGACAATTTGGAAGCTGTTGCAATTAGCGAATGTCGAGAAACGCACGGTTCTACGCAACGAGGCCGCAAGCGAGACATGTGCATACGAGAGGCACGGGCAAAAGCCGAAGCAGAACGACGAAAGTACGGCTTGCCTTCCAATAAAAGATGGCAATTGCCAAATATTCGGCATTCGATCATTCAACTGGTAATCAACAGGTTCCTAATGGCTGTTCACTATGCCTTCCAGTATGTTGTTGAGCTGACTTTGCTGATCATGAGCCTGTTCGGGCCGCTAGCTATGGGTCTTTCGATGATTCCAGGTACAAGCAAAGCCATTTTTTCTTGGATAAGCAATATAGCAGCTGTTTTCCTGATGAAGCTCACTTTGAATTTAGTTTCCGGTATTGCTGCATATTCTTTTAGCCAACAACAGGGCTTCAATGACTCACTGGTTCTACCGGTTTTACTAGGCGTATTCTCGCCAATTTTGTCAGTGATGGTAGGTCTGCAAGGTGGTACAGCACTCTTTCAGGCACTATCCACAGCCAGTGTTTACGGCGGCTATCGCACTGCGGCACGCTTTATCGGTCAAGCCGGTAATGCGGCCAGACAGATGGCGTCCCGCCGCCTTCCATAAGTAAAACATTTTGTTTCTATCAAGTAATCGACATGATGCAACGACAACAAACAATTTCCCTGCAACCGCTGGTGATGCTGGCCGGATTCATTCTACAAATCCTGACTATGCTGTTAGTGTTCGGCATGGGCCGCTCGCTACATCGGCTAAGCAACACATCGACACCAACGCTAGTTCAAACATCTGATGGTCGCGCCTTCAAGGCCAATCCCATACCAGGCGCAAGCCGTGCACCAGCAACCGTTAAAGCATTTATTAGCAGCATTTTACCTCAACTGTTCAACCTCAGCGGCGAGATTGTCACTGATGATGGCGAAACCGCTCCTGACCCAGGTATTACGCTGGCAACTGAATCTTCTAATGGCAGTAACCAGAAAGTTTCCACCGCTGCCGCAGCAGCCAGTTTCGCTTTATCATCCGATTTCCGTTTGCCTTATTTAAAGAAACTGGCAGAACTCACGCCACCGGGCGTGTTTACCGGCCAGACAAAGGTAGTCATGGTTGTTGAGCAGGTTTCAGAACCGGAAGAAATTGCCACCGGCAAATGGAAGCTTAGCGTTCTGGCGCATCTCAACGTTTTTAACGGCAACAATGCCCTCCAAAAAACAATTCCTTTCCACCGCGAAGTTGTTGTTGAAAGCACATCCGCACCGCTCATGCCCGAAGGAGAAACGCCACTGGAACAGGCAGTTTACGCGATTCGGCAGTCTGGATTGCAGATAACCGATATCCGCGCCATTGCTCAGTAAAACTGCATCACCTTACAAACCCTCGAAATTAAAAACCGCAAAAAGCGTAAACAGCAAAATGAATACATTGTCTGAAGCCAGCGCAGAAGCTACTAGCTGCACCGTTGAAGAATTAGCTGAGTTAACAGGTTTTCAGCTACAAGATAACGAATTGGATGAATCGGCATTCCCCGAAGAACAACTAGAAAATTCCGATTACCCTCTTTCATCAAACCCACTGTTACAGATTGGGGTAGTGGCGTTAGGGACAGGCCTTCTGTGCCTTGGTATGGCGTATTTAGTGGGTAATGTGAGCTTGCCAAAAACCACAGAGCCAGAACCTTCATCCGGCAAGACAGAAACCCCTTATTTAGAGGAGAATTCCGATGATACGGGCGCTATCAAAACCAGGCTGGCCTTTGGAGAAGAAAGCGATGATCTAGCGTCATTATCATTGCCGGAAGAACAAAAAGATACTCAAGAGCAAAAGACCGCCCCTTCTTCCACAACAACAACACGGACTGTGGTACAGCCGGCTCCAGCAACACCTGTTAACTACACCCCTTCAAGAGCTACACCAGCTCCTGCACCCATCACTAGACCACCAGTCATGCCGCCATCCGTACAGACCAATGCGCCAGCAGCTGTGTTTGCTCCAACAACGCCACCAGCCACGGTTCCTCAACCACCAGTCAACAATCAAGCTGATGAAGTGCCGATACCACCGGTACCCTCAGAACCGACGCAGACAGAATCGATACCGCAAACACCACCAGAAGAGGAAGAAATCGAAACGATCACGATACCATCGGGTTCTTCGGCCACAGTAACAGTGGACACGCCTGTTCTGATATCCAGCGACGTTGCTATAAAAAGCCGAATAAAACTAAACGAGCCGTTGAAAGCCGCAGATGGTCAGGTTGTTTTGCCAGCTGACACCATTCTCATCGTCGAACCACTTAACACGGCTAGCGGTGCCCATTTGGATGTATTCAGCGTGTTTATTGACGGTGCTGAACAAGCTTTACCTAATGATTCCGTTATTGCTCTAGGGTTGACTGGTTTATTACAGCATCCTGACCGGCGGCAGTCGAACGGCGACAGCATCGGTATTGATGTGAATCAAGCAGTACTTACCGGTGCGATCGCCGCATTGGATATCGATGGTGATTCGGTTGTTGGGGGCATCCTTGCTGATGTCATGCGCCAGCGTAGTGAGCAAACGACCGTTGCAGAGCAACCTGCTCTTTCAGACTGGATTTTGCCCGTTGGAACTGAATTAATGCTCCACGTCAATGAACCTGTTTCGCTACCAGTGACTAGCACCGCATCGGTGTCAGACAAATCTTTAATTGAAACTGCAGGCTTACCAACTAGCCTCGTGGGATTCGGCAGTGTACCAGATTATTCCGTAGACGTAGTACTACAAGCTGGTGAAACGAAAACCATCGGTTTTGTGCAGCGCGGCGAAACGGTAGTCCATACCCAACTCAGCAATGAAGACCTGGCTGTTGTGAGCTATGACCGGCCACTGAAAAGCGGTCAGACAGGTTTGCTGCATATTCAGCCTTTACCGGACGCTGTAGACAAAAGCGGTCATCTTGACGTGATTACGACCGGCTCTGACGGCAAACGTCATTGGCACCGTTTCAGGCTGATACGAAGTTGATCATTCTCTGCACATTAATCAACATGGCAAAACTATGTTTTTCTCTCAAAAAGTTTTCTTACCTACATTCTTCGGCGCGATCGCATTGCTAGCAGCCACTATCGCACCGGCGCCAGCTCAAATGACAGCTGAGCAAGTTAGAGAAATTACAGGCGTAAATCCTTACAACCTAGACCTTGGCGGTAAAACCCTAGCTGAGTGGCAACAAGACAGCAGTCTTTCCCAAGCGCAAGCGCTGGGCTTTCCACTTTCCCGAACAGATATTGTCTTCGGTAATATTGAAGGCGGTATTGATCGCACTATCAGCGGTAGCTATGAAGAGGGCTTTGCCGTTCCCTGCTATCGGAATTGTGCCCATATTGAGCTAGGTGCGCCCTATACGGGGTTTCGATGGGTATCCGGCCTATCACAACAGGTTAACGGCGGTCACGGCATCATGGGTCAAATCAACGATGGTTTAGAACCTACCGGTCGCCACCCTTTTGGTTCCGCGGTCAAAGTCGTGCTGTTAGAGACGAATGAGGCAACCGGCACGGCGCAATTGGGGCTGTATTTCAGAACGTGCGTTAGAAGACCTATCGATCTAGGCTGTTCGCCTTACTTTATTGGGCCGTTACCGTGGCTCACTATTAGAGAAGAAGACTTTGTCATTCTTTAGATCTGTTTCTGGGATGACGACGCCTATCGTAACGACCTTTTATTGTTCTTGGCCCTGGCAAAAGTACTTTATAGCAATCGTCAATTGAAGGGGTGGGGCAGATAAATTTAGTACGTTCATCCATTCGTTTCTGCGCGGTCGCAGTGTTCCAACCACCTTTGCTTTCTCTAAAAAACATATTAAAGCCCTCTACAGCCATACCTGCGATTGCTAAATACATTAACGGCATTATCATTCCATCCAGCGCATTCTTCGGTTTTGTAGCACTGAACAGTACAGCTATTCCTACGAAACCGAAAAGAAGTCCATCCAACATCACTCGTTCTTTCTAAAACTATCAGCGATTTCAATAGACCAATTCATTCGAGATACCAATGACTAACATCATTGAGCTACAAGATGTAGAGCCAGCACCAGCTTTTACATCACTCCCAAAGCCCCTGGAATCCCCTAGTGGCTTATTGCTGCTCGCCAGCCTAAGCGTTTTTGTCGTCCTCGCACTGCTGAATCCCAACAGCAAATCGAAGCTTGCTACCAGCCGTTGGGCTACCAGGCGAGAAAAAAACAGAGCCAAACAATTGGCAATAGATGAAATTAAAAAGCGAGAATTCAACAAAGTAGCCCTTTCAACAGGTATGCCGGGACAATCCAGCGGCCAGTATCTTCCAGATTGCCAGCGCAGTGTTGGTATTGTAGGCATACCCGGTGTAGGAAAAACATACGCACTCGAACCATACCTGCTATCGGCTTTATTACAGGGATTTCCGGTTGTCGTCTTCGATTTCAAATACCCTAGCCAAACCTCAGTACTACTGCCGATAGCGCAACACCTGGGCTACGACGTTCGTATATTTGCACCCGGTTTTGATGAATCGGATGTCTGCAATCCACTGGATTTTGTTGAAGACGAAAATGATCTTCTAAGGCTGCGTGGATTGTCTAAAGTCTTTAATTCAAATTCTAGTGGTAGCAGATTTAGAACAGAAAACGCTTTCTTTGAAAGAGCCGGAGACAACCTTGCAACAGGTTGTCTATCTATAGCAAAAGCCAGTAAATATCCCGATCTGGCAATGGCGCAAGCGGTTTTACGCCTACCCGATCTCGCCAACCGTTTAATGCACGCCGAGAATCTACCGTCCTACACTCGAATGGCTTTTGAGCAGGTTATTTCACTGGCAGATTCGGAGAAAACAGTCGCCAGCATTATTGGTACAGCTCAGGGCAACTTCAATCAGTTCATGTCTCCCTTGCTGCTGAAAGCTCTAGTGGGGAAAACAACGATACCGCTAGATTTAAACAAAAAGCAGCTCATCGTTTTAGGCATGGATAAAGAGCGACGTGAAGCAGTGGCCCCCCTGCTGGCGAGCGTCCTACATCTTCTAATCACCCGTAACGTGAGTAAGCCCAGAACAACGCCGCTTATTGTCAGTATCGACGAGTTACCGACGCTTTACCTTCCAGGCTTAGTGCAGTGGATCAACGAATATCGCGATCAGGGGTTGTGCCTGTTGCTAGGTTTTCAGAATATATCGCAAATGGAAAAGGCTTATGGCCGAGAGGTTTCAAAGTCTATTTTCGGGTCTTGCGCTACCAAACTGATGTTTAATCCTGGCGAACCGGAATCGGCACGACTATTTAGCGACTATCTCGGCGATGAAGAGATCCGCTACACCGAAACCTCACGTAGTCGCGGTAGCGGAAAAACCAGTACCAACACACAACCACAGCGGCGCATTCGCAAACTATTGGCGCCGGAATCGTTCTTGCGTTTGCCGACCGGCAATGCAATCGTCATCAGTCCCGCTGTTGGCAATAAGCAACAAAGTTCCATTCCCTTTAAAACCAAAATCAAGGTGCCAAAGCAAACAGTCAAGCTATTGAATAAAAGCAAAGCAAACTGGCAACGGTTACAGCCTTTGCTAGCCACCCGCAGCACACAGCAGCCGGTTGACGAAGCGGCTTTGCAGTCTCGACTGCGATGTGCAGAGCAATGGATACCACCGGTTCCAGGCAAGCTCGACTCGTTCTAGCAACCGTTTTCAAGCTGTTACTTACTCAAACTTCAGATCATGATCACCTCTAAACCACTTATCTCCGAAGCTACAAAAAACTCCCTTACGGCGCTTATTGCGGAGAAAGCGCAGACACCGAAACCACTTACAACAAGACAATTGATTGTTCAGAATAAAGTTGTTCTGCGCAAAATGCTCAAGAACGGCCATAGCTGCAGTACGATTGCCGGGGTGCTCGTTGAGCACGGTTTGACCGTTTCGTTTGAGACTATTGAAGAGATATTTCCTCGAAAGCGTAAAAAAGGAGAAAAGAATAAAGAGCTTAGCAAAGCAGCCGCAGCAGAAGCTGAACTGACCGTTACACAAGCTCAAGCCGAAAGCGTTATCGCAGAATGGAATCGACTGAGCGAGGTACGAGTTGGATTCACAAAACAAGAGCTGGTGGCTGAACTAGCGCCGGAAATTGATGCAGCGCTTAAAGCCGGCTACACATACGAGGATGTTGCTCAAATGCTGACTATCAAGGGCGTAAAAATTGCCACCGGTAGTTTAAGGAAATACCACCGCGCTATCGGCGCTGAGACGAGCCAGGCTAGCCACAAAACAGACAAGGCGACTGCCGCTGCCATTGCATCGGCCAACACCGTATCGACCGCCTCAGTGCCACTAACCAGTGAGGACGACATCTTTGCGGAGGATTATAGCCATGTCTAAAATTCATATGTTCGCAGGAGAATCTGGGGGAGTCGGCAAGTCTATCTGCACATCATCGGCGATCGCATATCATCAAACACACGATTTAGACTGCGCGATTTTTGACGCTGATAGAAGCAAACCTGATGTTTATCGCGCACATAAAGATA
>CALDSK010000067.1 GCA_937911865.1 uncultured Synechococcus sp. | reverse complement strand
GAGCCGCTCCTGTACCTGCGATCGCCGTAGCCGAAAAAATGACCAGTATATTGGCCCACCGAAGCAACCCACCCATTCGCGCCCAAGCAAGCTGAGTATGGTAGATAGCCACTTCGCGCCCTACTAAGCCATCAAAGCCCAGCGTTGCCGGAATCGCTAAGAGGTATGCCCAAGACGTTGCATACGTATATGTGCCATGTCCGGTTGGACCGAGCAGGCGCGCCAACACAACGTTGGTTGCGAAGGTCAACAGTGTATAGGATACGCGCAGACCCAGCGTTCCTGCCGCCCGTTTGAGCAATCGCTTCATACGATGAGAAGATGGTTATCTTGTGCGGTGTTAGAGCAAATCTGAATAGCGAAGGCTGCACAGCACGGATACTACATAGAGCAAATGCCAAACGGCGCAAATACTAGACAGACTCAGTAGTCACGTACCCTTCAGCCGGATCGACGTAGCGATCGCGCTTCTCGTACCAGAGTAAAAGGAGGCCAAAGGTAACCACAAAAGAGCCGCCTAATCCGACTAAGAAGACCGCCTGCGTACTCGGGTTTACACTGTCGTCCTCATCGGGTAGTGAGGGCTCTGTTACCAGCTGAATAGGTGGATATATGGAGTATATATCTTTGTCGTTCAGGTCTAATCTAGCCAGAGTGGATGCAAAGATAGACTCGGCAATCTGTAGATTGCGTGTGAGCTGGTCAACAGTAAACTTCTCTTGTGATAGCTGGTTTAGTCGACCTTCCATCTGATCAATTTCGGCGACCAGTGCCTGATTCTGTGAAACGAGACGTTCTCTGTCTGCTCGACTAACGAGATCCTCGCGAAATAGATCGCCACGCACTATCGCAACTTGGGGGTCAATGCTCAACGGCGAAATCCTGACTAGCGTTGATTGATCGACGGGTCTACCGAGTAAGAACGCACCTCTTTCCTGGAGCGACGCTTGAGCACTGTCTAACTCGGCCCTTTTGTCCATAACTAGTGGATGCTGAGAACCTAGCTGTCCCGAAATCTCAGCGAACTCAGCGCTGACTCGGCCGTAAGTCGTAAACAGCTGCTGATAAACCGGGTCGCTCTGAAGGCTGTAGGCATCGGTGACGTCTTGAGACTCAAAATCTGCAGTGCTGTTGAGCTGATCGATACGACCGCTTAGTCCATCGGCTTGAACCGCGTACTCAGAGCGCAGCTGACGGAGTGATTCTATTCCATTCGTGATGTTCTGTAGCTGCTCGTTGGAATTGAACTCTGAATTTGCCAGATAGTTTGACAGCTGCTCTTGCGCGTCATCGACCCGAGTGCGTGCCCTTTCTAGCTCTACCTCATCTTCTAGGGTTCGCCGATTGACCTCTGCCTCACGCAGTTGTTCAACACGCTGATTAAGCGCTGTATAGAGCGCTCTGGCTTTTCTTTGGGCGAGTTCTGGTGTGCTGCCTTCGATAGCGAACGTCATGACTGCGGTGTTGTTATCCACCGTAATATCAGGAGTTTCAAACTCTTCGCCGTCGATACCTACCTGCTGAGCCGCATCTTCTATAACGTCTGAGCTCGTCGCAATAAAAACGTAGTCGCTTCTGGCAAATTCATTGGTTCGGCCCGTGTCAGCAGAGGTTGATGCACTCCCTGGCAGGCTGACGTTGACATTGGAATCGGCACCCAAAACGAGTACGCCCCATCGGCTGACGTAGGCAGGATCTAGCTGTCTAAGGTACAGCAGCGTGCCGCCCCAGACCAATGCGTTGAGCAAGGCCCCTGCAAGTAGATAGTTGAACCCCTGCATACTCCACTGCCGGGTCGCTTTTCGAGGTTTGATTTTGGCTAAAACGTCAGTCATTGAAGAAGATGTTACGTAAGAGATTTATAGGACTGAGAAAGTTGCCGACTATATCGAACAGGCTACGGGTGTTCACAATGCCCGAGTTATAGCAAGCGATCGCATCATTCGGCATCAACAAAGGTGCTTCATCAGGGGACTCTGAAGCTCTGCTAACAAGATCTTGTACGGAATATTCTGAGGTATCCAATTCTCCAGAGACGACATCGGTTTGAATCAGCAGCGCTCTTCTGTTGGCATTGGTAGAGCGGGTGCCGCCAATGCACTGGGCTGCGACCAAGGCCTGAATCAAGTTAGTTCCATACTCAAAACTGGCTGTGTTGATGTTACCAGTACCCTCTAAATTGCTGCCACCACTTGGTTCGGTGAGGTTTGAAACGTAGAGTTCTACGGTCTCTGGCGTAATTTGCGTGGGTCGAACCAGATCGCTTTGAAAGACGCCCTTGTTTGGAACGATCACCTGATCGCCAGCTACAAGCGCCACATCATCAACGCGATCGCCCGTTAGAATGCCAGAAAGGTCAACGACTGTCGATTGTGTACCTCGTAACACCTGTACCTGACTAATATCAGCTGTAGGCTGTACGCCGCCCGCTGTCAGCAATGTCGATGTCAGATAGCGCTCAAGCGGATAGTCGCCTGCAAACTCCACAGACTCGCCGCTAACGTTGAAGGTTGTCGCCTCTTCATTTTCTGCAACCAGCAGTCTGCCAGGTTTGAAGACCGCGCCTGTTACAGACACCTGAATCGGGGAGTAGTCTAAAACTTGCACGCTAACTCGAAGCAGATCAGGTCGAAAAAGCTGTCGTTCTATGAGAGCTGAGCGAATTTGCTGCTCTAGCGTCTCAGGAACAGTGCCTACTGCCGATAGAGGCGCTAGGTACGGAATTTCTAAATTGCCGCTGAGGTTTACTTCGTAAATTCCACTAAATTCTTCGCCTCCCAGTCCTGGAATAGTCAGCCTGAGGCGATCGCCAGGTGAAAGCGGCAGAGGCTGCCGGGAGACAAAGCTACTGCTGGCGCTGTTAGCATTAGGCACCGCTGCGGGGTCTCCGGCCGGCGGAGTTTGGTTGAGAGAGGGTAATTCTTGCTCGCTAGGCTGCTCACTGGCTGGCTCATTTGCTGGCTCACTAGTTGGCTCATTGGCCTGTGCGTTGACACTGTTAGTGGTGTCAGCAGCGTTAGTCGTGTCAGCAACAGAGGATGGCTCGGACAGCCGGGGCAGATCTTCAGCTGCGCTCGGGCTCGATAATACCAGTCCACTGGCGAGCGATAGTACAGATGCTGCGATGACTCGCGAAGACAGCATGTGTTTCGATGCTATTGAAACGGCTCGGTAAACGCTCATTTCTTCAAAAAAATCATTTGACAATTCAGTTGATCACAATCAGTTGATACATTGATCCGGCTGACCCACAGCTACCAGTAGCTTCAAGTAAAGGTACTTCTAGTAATTCGTAAAAGCATTCATTACTCCGTACCTATGAATTCATGAGATATAGCTCTATGAATACAACTCTATGGGTATAAACGTACGGACAACAAGATAGGTTTGTCCTGCTTTCGTGATGTTCACGGTTGTTTAAAGTTCTGATGTCCAGTATCAAATGTGACATTCAGATGTTAAGTAGGGTCCTCAACTCTGGGCTTAGCTTCGAGTCGAGCTTTGGGGGTTGTTAACAGGTTTCTATATGTAGCTGCCTGATTCCGGACGTCCTGTAAATTGCCTATGAGGTCTGGGTTAGCTGTTGCTTGAAGCTGGATGTGCGAAATTTTGACGAAGCGTTTTCCTTCCCTCAATTATGTCGTATTGTTGCAAATATAGCGGCACCTGCCGCAAATAAGAACATTTACGGGTACGTGTCAACTATACGTGCAGCCTGTGTGAATGGCGCTTTACTTTAAGGGGGTTACTGCTCTGGCGAAGGTGAGGCTGAAGGCTCTGAAGAGGGCGCTGGCGAAGGGACTGAAGCTTGTTCGGCTTGTGCCCACCAGGCAAGCGCATAGGGCTGCATTTCTGGGCTGCTGGCCTGACGTTGAATCACTCTGAGCTTGTAGTTTCCAGTGGTCGGCACAGGTATAAAAATATGCTCCAGGCTATCTTCTGTACTGACAGATGACCAGACGCTTTCTGAGATGTCCTCAGCGTCAGCGGGCATTAAATACAGATCCAGATTGCTGAGAGGGCTACCTGTGAAACTTTCGCCAATATCAAAGTATTCGTCTTCAGAGTTGAGGGTGACGGTACGTTCCCAGGAAAGTGTCGCGCTCAAGTAGCTCCCCCCTTTGAGCGGCTGCTCAAAGGTGTAGTCTTCGCTGCTGTCATTGCTTGCAAGACCGCTGTAGCTCCAGCCTGTTGTGGGAACTACGCCTGGCTGCCACTGCCCGCCTGCCAATTGTTCGTAGGCCCGAAACGCATTGAGATGACCAGTGCCAAGTTCTGCGTGAAGGGGAATGGCCTGGCTCTCATAGGCATCTGACTCGGTCCAATCTTTGCCGCCTTCATCTAGTAAGGTCCGGGCCATGCCAAGTAGAGACCCATCGCCTGGATCTGCCAGCTTATCTGCCGCGTTGAGAATGACCGATTTCATCACCAGCGATTCTCTAGAGTCGAGACTCCAGTTGCTAGCACCGGCGCGGAACTGCCGATCGCCAAATTCTTGTAGAAGCGCAACGGTCGCTACTACGTGCGGTGCTGCAAAGCTGGTGCCGCTGCTCGTTGTGAGACTGCCGCTGGGGTCAAACATTTCAATGTCGCTACCGGGTGCGACTAAGTTAATAGAGCGTCTGGCTCCGACATTGGTCTCCACGCTGGGACCTTGGGTCGCGGTTGCCAGCGGCTCGCTTGTCAGGTTGGCATTGTCTACACGAACGAAGCGGCCGTCTACGCGGCGAGAATAGGCAACGTTGATGCCGTTAAAGTTGTCCGTAGGAATTGGAATGCCGCCTCGGCCCTGGTTTCCAGCAATGACATAAAGTAGTTTGTGAACACGCGATGACCAGTCGATGCATTGAGTGAGTAAGGCGTTGCCATCCAGGACGGCATTAGGACGCTCGTCGCGGCTGAGGGGTTCACCAAAGCTGAAGTTGGTGGCGCGTACGTCGCCGCTGTTTCGTAGGGCAACGTGCTGGGATGCCAGACATTCTTCTTGCTGACCTGTGAATTCGGTGAGGGTGCCAATGGCTGCTGAGTAGAGAAAAGCGTCAGGCGCGACGCCTCTGAAGGTTTTGTCATTGCTGATCATGACGCTAGCAACGTTAGCGGCATGACCATCGACAGATTCGTCTGCGATCGCAGGTCCATCTATCTCAAAAATTCTGCCGACCTGCACAGGTGAGTTCTCAGCTGCCAGCTTATCGATACCAAACTGACTGGGGCGGCCAATCTCAACTTGCCCAATGGCTATTTTTTTACCTGTGATGTTGTAGGGCGCTTCATGCAGGCGGCGAGCGTCAATGCCTTCTCCTGCTACAGAGGTAGACAGAGCAAAGGCAGGAACTCCAAGCGCGATCACACCCAAGCTTAATCCTAAACTGAGTCGACTCACCTGGCGAGCCTTGTTGCGCAAAGGTTTGCCTGCTGAAGCCTGACCGACAGAGTTCGCCATGAATGCTCAAAGAAGTAAAAGACAATAGAGCAACTTTAGCTCAATTAAACGGCAGGCGGTAACCGGAACCTAGCGGCACAGATCTGCTAATTCTGAAGCGAGATATTTAGTCGTTTGACAGTCTAAATGTTTTGTTACAATAGCTACACACTCTATAAATCCTGATAGCTCCTGCATTTATTAGAGGTGGATGGCCTATAGACACATCCAGAATAGACTCCCCGGTATATTTCCCGACATTTCCTAGAGAGGTTGCTTTCCTATGGCAAAGACAAACAAGTCCACTGTTATTTCACCGTCGATTCTATCGGCAGACTTTGGCCGACTAGGCGAGGAGATTCGCGCCGTTGATAAAGCGGGTGCTGACTGGATTCATGTCGATGTCATGGATGGTCGCTTTGTCCCCAACATTACGATTGGTCCTATGATCGTAGATGCGGTTCGTCCTCATACCGACAAGCCGCTAGACGTTCACCTGATGATTGTTGAGCCGGAAAAATATGTAGAAGACTTTGCAAAAGCAGGTGCTGACATCATTTCTGTGCACTGTGAGCACAATGCGTCTCCTCACTTGCATCGTACGCTAGGTCAAATCAAGGAGCTTGGCAAGCAGGCTGGTGTGGTGCTAAACCCTGGTACTAGCTTGGACATGATTGAGTACTCTCTAGAGCTGTGCGACCTCATTTTGATCATGAGTGTGAACCCCGGCTTTGGTGGTCAGAGCTTTATTCCAGGCGTGATTCCCAAAATTCAGAAGCTGAGAGCAATGTGCGATGAGCGCGGCTTGGATCCTTGGATTGAAGTGGATGGTGGCTTGAAATCTCACAACACCTGGCAGGTGTTGGATGCAGGTGCCAACGCAATTGTCGCCGGGTCTGCGGTATTCAAAGCAGATGACTACGCAACAGCAATCAAGGATATTCGCAACAGTCGTCGCCCTGAACTAGCAGCTGTTTAGGGATATGCCATAGATGCCTGTGTGAGCGTCCGATATCTTTTACAGGTGTTCTCTGAGGCCTTCCCATGAGGTTCGCTTTTCATCAAGTACGGTTACTGTGCTTTGTGAAGAGCGAACCTTTTTGGTTTTCTCCAAGCTTTTTCCTCCAAGATGCAAGCCAATAAGCAAGTCACCCACGTAGGACAGTTCCCTATCTGTTCTACGTGGGTGACTGATGTGTTTCGGGCATCCTGATTGATGTAAGCAGGCGGTGATCGCACAAGTTACTCCTTTGGAGTATCGCTTGTTCTGCTGAATCTATTGCTAGAGCGATTTTTTGCTATTCGCCTATGTCGGCTATTGAAAAGAGAGTGTCTAAAATATTTGAGACCCGCCGGATTACTCGCAAAGATCAGGCTTTTTTGATGGCAGTATTTGCCAGCGGTAAGATCAGCGCAGAAGACGAAGCCCTCATCAATCAGATATATGAGGCCCTGAATACGGGACGCTTACGAGTAGTGGAATAGCGCAAAAGCAGAGGCCCCTTCGATCACAATCGAAGGGGCCTCTGCTTTTGGTTTCGGTTGCCCTACCTTACCGACTCTGTAGTGAGTGGGTAACGAGAAAAAGCCCATGACGAGGATTGAACTCGTGACCTCACCCTTACCAAGGGTGTGCTCTACCACTGAGCCACATGGGCGCGCTGCAAAAGGTGGTGGGCCAGGCTGGATTCGAACCAGCGTAAGCATAGCTAGTGGATTTACAGTCCACCCCCATTAACCACTCGGGCACTGACCCTCGCCGCCATTTGTAGCTTATAAAATGTAGCATACGATGCGCACGGGTGAGCAAGGTTTTACATGGCCTAAGCTTGAGAGATAGTCTACGGCTGTCGCTATGCCTCAGCTCACGAAAGAGCGAAAGAAAAGCTTCTCTAGTTTCAACTTCAAAGCGGCCTATAAGTGCTTACAGATAAGTGCTTACAGATGACTGAGCTGAAGCGATAGACGATAGCCTAAACACCAGTTCCGGTTGTTTTTTGCTCTATGTTTTTTGCTCTATGTCGTTCTTTGCTCCAGTTCTTTGCTCTGTGCGAACAGGTCTTGGATTGGACATGGAGATTTTAGCGCCCTAAAACAAAGCCCCAACCGTTTCGGTTTGGGGTGACTTTGACCATTTGAGACTATTTGAAATGCCAGGAGGCGGACTTGAACCGCCGACACGAGGATTTTCAATCCACTGCTCTACCAGCTGAGCTATCCCGGCTTGCGCGTTTTGCGCCTAACTAAAGTAACAAAATAGGGGGACGGTAGCAAGCCATACTTTTAAAGAGAAAGGTGCGCTGCTTTTTTGCCGATAAAAGCTAGGCTGCGCACCTTTAAATGACTTTGTTGTCAACCCGTTTGAAGAAAACAAATTAGCTAGACTAAGTCTGCCCTAGATAGGACGTAGGCGAGCGAACTTAACGGTGAATGGGCCAGCCCCTTCGCCTGCGTAGGAGCGAACACGGATGGTGTACTTGCCTGCTTCGCTGATGCGAGCAAAGAGCAAGGAGTTGGTGCTGCCGTCGGGGCCGTCGTCGTTTTCGCTGACGGTAATGCCGTTAGCGTCCATTAGGGTGACGAGCGTATCGAACTCATCAGAAATGGCATCGACGGTAATTTGGTCGCCAGCTTGCAGATCAACAACGTAGTCTTTGGCAAAGCCACCAAATCCAGTGGGAATGTCTGCGGTGGTGAGGGTGTCGCTGATTTCCTCACTGCCAAGCGTGGACGGATTGTATAGCTGGGCTGAGGCTTTACCTGCGCTCAGGCCAGTGGCAAGTAAAACTGCGGGAACGACGAGAGCCAGAAATCTAGTGGGTTTCATAGAGTTTGTAGGTGGATGGAAGATAGCTATAAAGCGCACAGTACTTTGTAAACAGTACTCGCAAAGTGACCTCGAAATTGTTTCCTCGAAACGATCGCCCGGTAACTGTCTGACAGATGTCTGACATCTGTCAGAAAATGGTTGCCTTGAAAAGTTGCCCTGGCTGTGGGGCTTTGGCTATGGGGCCATTGGCTAATAGAGATAATTTTATAGTGCCCCTTCTGCTACTTAAAAAAAGAGGCTGTCGCATCTGTCGAATTGCTCAGGACACTTCTGAAGGCCCCCTCCCATACCTGTCTGGGGAGAAATCAGGTCAGGAAAGAGAGGTATTGGGGGCGTCTTTGTAGTAGTCGTCTGCGCCAATGGTTTCATTTTTCCCCTGCTCGTTGATGCACCCGGATTTTTTCGTGTACTGACAGACCCTGGCCCATAGTTTGGCGCGAGTGCCCTGGGGACCGCTGGAAAATATCACGCGATCGCCCGCCGGACCGCCCGGCACAATTGTGACACCGCAAATGGGACAAGCTTGATTGGTAGAGTCTGCCATAGTTGAGGGTGAAAATCCGAACAACAAAAGTTGAGATACTAAAGTCTTAGCGTATCAAAACGACGGAGGGCCGTCATTTAAGAACTTTGTACAATGCCTGAAATACAGAGGTTGCCTAACTTTAGAGTGAGTGTTGAACGGGTTGCTTACGCTATGGTTTTGGGTGGAGCTGTCCTCAACATAGCGCTACTTCTCACTGTTCTCTTTCGATAACCATGGCTCGTCCAACTCCCTCTTCTAAAGTCGCCTCAACGACCGCACCTGCCGCTCTCAAACGACTGAGACAGCTTAGCTATTTACTCGATAGTGCCATTCGCGTACCGGGTTCCGAGATTCGGTTCGGTCTAGATCCGATTTTAGGCTTGTTTCCTGGCGGCGGTGACACCGTAACGGGACTGATGTCGGTTTATATCGTGTTTGAGGCTGCTCGGCTTGGGGTGCCGGCTGCTACGTTGGGCCGAATGGGCGTCAATATTTTGTTTGATGTGCTGACCGGGACCGTGCCTGTCTTAGGTGATTTGCTAGATGTGACCTGGAAAGCCAATAGCCAGAATGTTGCTCTGTTGGAGAAGCATATCGCCGCGCCAGTAGAAAGCAGCGCGGCAGATAAGCTATTTGCGGTAGTTGTGATTGCGGCACTGCTGGCCTTGGTGGTTGGGGTAGCAACGCTATCTGTGTGGATAGTGGCTCAGGTCATTGGTTTGCTGTCTTAAGTGGGCGGGCATGGCATAATAATTCGGCCTTGCCCATCGGCGCCGCTGCTACCGGCGGTCGCCACTTAACAGGACATTTATAGATGACAGCTGAGCAGTTTACTGTAGATATTTCTGATTCTGATCAGTCGGTCGATTTAGGGATTGCGGTGCCAGAGGCAGAGAGTGACCTCTCGGACTACGAGTTTCAGCAGCGGGTGGAAGTTGCCTGGCAGGTGTGCGATCGCTTTGACTTACAAACAGATATCTGGCGCGGCAGAATTTTGCGGGCGGTGCGTGATCGCGAAAAGCTCGGTGGCAAAGCAGCCAGTCAAACAACTAGTCAAAACAACAGTGAAAAAGGACCTGAGAATAACGGCACCAGCAACAAAGCCATCGGCGCGGGCTTTTTAAACTGGCTAAAAGATAGAGACGTCAGCAAAAGCCAGGCCTACGTACTGATTGATCTGGCCAATAGTGCCGACCAAATGCTAGAAGACGGCCTGATTGAAACGCAAGATGTCAACCGCTTTAGCAAACGTGCGTTTATGGAGACAGCGCAGGCCTCACCTGAAGTGCAGCAAATCGTTAGCGAAGCGGCTCGCCGCGGCGATCAGATTACACGTAAAGAAGTCAGGAACCTGACGGATGAGTGGACGGCGATGACCTCGGACCTAGTGCCCGAATCGGTGCGCGAAAAAGTGTCAGATAACACCATCCCAACGCGCTACCTAACGCCGATGGTCAAAGAGATGGAGAAACTGCCGCCTAGCCATCAGCAAACCCTCAAAAATGAAGTCGATGAGAACCCTGATGTCGATACTCTCAAACAAGTGACCGCTGAAGCCAAATATCTATCTAGATATATAGAAGCAGCTAGTCAAGTGCAGACGCTAGACCCCGATCGGGTGAACTTAGAGCTAGCCCTAGACGAGTCCTTGCGCGTGGGCTGTTTAAATTCCACTGCGGATCTGGTGAATCAAGCTACTCAGCTAGAGCAGGCTGCGACTAAGCTATACACCGCCTGGAGACGAATGAATAAGCTGTCAGATCGGGTGTATGTAGACAGCGGTGATAGCACGCCTCATTTGCGATCGCTTCTAGATGCGCTGACACCTCTATGCAGCGAGCTGATCGAAGTGCAGCTAGGTGAAAAAGACAGCGCCACATCTCGATGCATTCGCCTGAAGATGCTGTCTGACGATGTCACCGACGATCTCTCGTCATCCGCTGAGTGACACGCTTTCTCTGCGATGCCTCTAAAACTAGCTGATAAGCTCTACCGATTGGTATAGTCTTCTCTGATTGATTTGCTCACCGAGCTGCCCCGTTCTATAGGTGATTCTGATAGGCTATAGAAAAGATGAATTGGTAAGAACTATTAAGAACTCTTGAGCGATTGTCATAGGGTTCTACTAAATCTGCCTAGTTCAACGTAACCCAGGATAAAACAATCATGCCGACCCTTGAAGCCAGCCCGGTGATGGACTTCCAGAGTGAAACCTACAAGGACGCCTACAGCCGCATCAACGCGATCGTCATTGAAGGTGAGATGGAAGCTAATGATAACTATAAACAATTAGCAGAGCATCTCGACGGACATAAAGACGAGCTAATTAAGTTGGCTCGGATGGAAAATCGTCATATGAAAGGTTTTCAGGCCTGTGGTAGAAACCTCAGCGTTACGCCTGATATGCCATTTGCTAAAGATTTTTTTGCTCAGCTGCACGACAACTTCCAAGTCGCCCTCGCCGAAGGCAATATTGTTACCTGCTTGCTGATTCAGTCTCTAATTATTGAGACCTTTGCGATTTCTGCTTACAACATTTACATTCCGGTTGCTGATGCCTTTGCTCGCAAGATTACTGAAGGCGTTGTAAAAGATGAGTACATGCACCTCAATTTTGGGGAAGAGTGGCTTAAAGCTAACTTTGAAGCCTCTAAAGCTGAGCTAGAAGCTGCTAACCGCGCCAACTTGCCTCTGATTTGGAAAATGCTGAATCAGGTAGAAGAAGACGCGGCTGTTTTGGGCATGGAAAAAGACGCCCTCGTCGAAGACTTTATGATTACCTACGGTGAAGCCCTAGCTAACATCGGTTTTACTAGCCGTGAAGTAATGAAGCTGTCGGCTCAAGGTTTGGCTAGCGTATAGCTTCATTTCTATATAGGCTGCATCTTGGGCGCTTTAGTTCGGATGCAGCCTATTAACATGACCTTATTCGGTGCAAGCGTGGGTAAATTATGCCCTTGCTTACCGTGTCCCCGCTTGAATTTTTCAGTGTTTTTCCAGTGGATGCTGCCTGCTGTGTTGCTGACCAATTGCCGGTCAATTGATTGCCAACGAGCGGGAGTTTTGTTTTCAGTTCCTTTCAGCGCTCAAGGCGTTAGTTACCCCGCATGTTTGGTTTAATTGGTCATTTGACAAGTTTGCAGCACGCTCGTAAGGCCTGTGCAGACATGGGATTCGAAGAGTTCTCGGAGCAAGGTTTAGATTTTTGGTGCAGTGCGCCGCCCCGAATTATTGACGATATAAAAGTGGTGAGCGCGACCGGTCAAGAGATTGAAGGGCGCTATGTAGAGTCATTCTTTTTGCCAGAGATGCTGGCGGCTAAGCGAATTAAAGCTGCGACGCGCAAAGTGCTCAATGCAATGGCCCATGCTCAAAAGAATGGTGTTGACATTACGGCGCTAGGTGGCTTCTCCTCAATTATTTTTGAGAACTTCAAGCTAGAGCAAATCAAGCGCGTGCGGAACCTTGACCTAGACTTTAGAAAATTCACGACCGGCAACACTCACACGGCTTACGTGATTTGCAAGCAGGTCGAAGAAGCGGCGCCGAAGCTGGGAATTGATTTGGCAAAGGCGACAGTTGCGGTCTGTGGTGCCACCGGGGACATTGGCAGCGCCGTATGTCGATGGCTAACAGCGCGCACGGGTATTAAGGAACTCTTGCTTGTAGCACGCAATCAAGAGCGGCTGAATAACCTCCAAGAAGAGCTAAAGTTTGGTCAGGTGAAGACGCTAGAAGACGCACTGCCTGAAGCGGACGTGGTGGTTTGGGTGGCCAGTATGCCCAAGGGTGTTGAAGTTGAGCCAGATAGCTTGAAACAGCCTTGCCTAATGGTCGATGGCGGCTATCCAAAAAATATTGATGTGACGTTTGACTTCCCTGGTGTCACGGTCCTTAAAGGAGGCATCGTAGAGCACACGCTCGATATTGACTGGCGAATTATGCACATTGTGAATATGGACGTGCCAGGGCGTCAGCTGTTTGCCTGTTTTGCAGAGTCGATGCTGTTGGAGTTTGAGAAGCTGCATACCAATTTCTCTTGGGGCCGCAATCAAATCACGCTAGAGAAAATGGATTTAATTGGTGAGGCCTCTCGCCGTCATGGCTTTAGGCCGCTGCTGACTTAGGCGTGAATTTTGTGGTGTGTTAGTAGCGCTTGACCTAATGTAACAAGCGCTACAAGTGCGGTACGCTAGTAGTCTAACTATTCACTACGCCCTTAATCCTTGTTCCCCCATGGCAACGACTGAACGCAGGCCAATTCTGCTGGATTTTGAGAAGCCGCTGGCTGAGTTGGAGTCTCGAATCATCCAAATCCGTGAGCTGGCTGAAGACAATGATGTCGATGTTTCTGCGCAGATTCATCAGCTAGAGTCTCGGGCTCAGCAGCTCAGACAGGAGATTTTTACCAGTCTTTCGCCGTCTCAGCGCATTCAGGTAGCGCGTCACCCCAGACGGCCCAGCACTTTGGACTATATTCAGGCGATTAGTGATGAGTGGGTAGAGCTGCATGGCGATCGGCGTTCTGGAAAAGATGATTTGGCCCTAGTGGGTGGGATTGCTCGTTTTCAAGGTCGCCCGGTAATGATGATGGGCCATCAGAAGGGGCGAGATACAAAAGATAACGTAGCGCGTAATTTTGGTATGCCAGTGCCGGGCGGCTACCGCAAGGCGATGCGCCTAATGGAACATGCTGATCGGTTTGGCATGCCGATTTTTAGCTTTATTGATACGCCGGGGGCTTGGCCAGGGTTTGAAGCTGAGGAGATGGGGCAGGGAGAGGCGATCGCATACAACCTCAGAGAAATGTTTCGCTTAGACGTGCCTATTCTCTGCACAGTCATTGGTGAAGGTGGCTCGGGCGGCGCACTAGGGATTGGCGTCGGCGATCGCCTCATGATGTTTGAGCATTCGGTTTATTACGTGGCAAGCCCTGAAGCCTGCGCGTCTATTTTGTGGAAAGATGCTGCTCGCTCAGCTCAAGCGGCAGAGGCGCTAAAAGTGACCGCCTGGGATCTGAAAAACTTGGGCATTTTAGACCAGCTTTTGCCTGAGCCTATCGGCGGCGCTCATGCGGCACCGATTGAGGCCGCTGATACCTTGCAGCAAGCGCTCTCACAAAACCTCAACACCCTGTTGGAGATGAGCCCAGAGCAGAGACGGAACCAACGCTACGACAAATTCCGTCAGATTGGAGTGTTTTCGGAGTCGTAATGTCGCCGTCTGATTCAACCTCTGAACAATCGGACCCGACCCCCGCGCCGTCTAGACGAAGAGCGCTCATTACTGGAGCAAGTTCTGGTATCGGTGAGGCCACAGCTAGAGCCTTTGCCAAGGCAGGGTTTGATCTGGCGCTCGTGGCAAGGTCTCAGGCCACGCTCAATGTGCTGTCGAATGAGCTGATTGCTTTTGGGAGTCAGGCTGATAATTTTGTGATTGATTTGAGTGAAGTGGCGCAGGTAAAAGAACGAGTTGGGGCGGCGATCGCAGCTTTTGGCCCAATCGATACCCTTATAAACTGTGCGGGTATGGGTTACACTGGCCCGCTCGGTGAAATGCCCTTAACCGACTGGCAGCAAGTGATGACGCTAAATGTGACAAGTGTTTTTCAGGTGGTGCAGGCGCTGCTGCCAGAGATGCGATCGCGCGGTGAGGGGCTAATTATCAACATTGCTTCAATCGCAGCGCAGCGATCTTTCCCAGACTGGGGCGCTTATGGCGTGAGTAAGGCGGCACTAGTTGCGCTCTCAGGGGCGATCGCTGCTGAGGAATTAGCCAACGGCATTCGCGTCGTGACCATTTCTCCAGGCGCTGTTGATACCGCTATTTGGGAGAGTGAAACGGTCCAAGCTGATTTTGAGCGATCGCGAATGCTCCAGCCAGAAACCGTTGCTCAGACCATCTTGCACACTGCTCTACTGCCCCCTAATGCAGTGATCTCTCATCTCACGATTACGCCCGCTCAAGGCGCGCTTTAGCTGATTGGCTCCGACGGTTCGCCTTCAACCGCCTAGATGTATGAGTGAAATTGTCGGCGGAATGTCAAAAAGCGCGTGACAATAGAGAGAAGGGCGACTGCCGCTGCATACTTTTTAGATACCAATTTTTTTCGCAGGTTTTTTGAGGGTTCTTTTTAATGACTATTTCGGATGGGATTCCTGGTGTCAACGGTGCTGATTTGACAGAGCGCGTTTTAGGAGGCTCACGAGGAGAGAACGGCGTTAGCAACAGCGATAAGCTATCGAATCGGCAAGTACGCCCCGACCGCCAAACCAAGCACGGTAAGGTTATGCCTCGCCAGCCCTCCAAAATCAGCCCAGAAGAAGACAACGGCCCCATGATGGAAGCCGTACGTACTATGCTGATGGCCATCGGTGAAGACCCTGAGCGCGAGGGCCTTTTAAAGACGCCTCACCGGGTGGCTGAAGCAATGCGCTTTATGACGAAAGGCTATTCACAGTCCTTAGAAACTATTGTCAATGACGCCATTTTTGACGAAGGCCATAACGAAATGGTGCTAGTGCGCGACATTAACTTTTTTAGTATGTGCGAGCACCATATGCTGCCGTTTATGGGCCGGGCGCATGTTGCCTATATTCCTAATCAGCGGGTCGTTGGACTCAGCAAGCTAGCAAGAATCGTTGAAATGTATGCACGACGGCTACAAGTGCAAGAACGCCTCAATCGTCAGATTGCAGAGGCCGTACAAGAAATTCTCGATCCGCTAGGGGTGGCAGTGGTGATGGAAGCGAGCCATATGTGTATGGCCATGCGCGGTGTGCAAAAGCCTGGCTCTTGGACGGTGACCAGTGCGATGGTTGGTGTGTTTGAAGAAGATGCTAAAACCCGTGAGGAGTTTTTGAGCTTAATTCGCCATCAGCCAGGGTTTGCTAACTATTAATTTGCTGACTATTGAACTGGTCACAGCTGAGTCAGCAAAGCTAGAAAAGCCAGAAAAGGGGAGCGGTGCCTTTGGGTACGCACAGGTGTAATCGAAAACATTTGCTTTTGGTGGTAGCGTACTTTTCTTTTTGCGATACCAGCGATAGAGTTGGGTGACCAGCGTACCCTTAGGCAAATATTCGCTATGACAACTAACACAACCACGCTCGAAAACCTGCCTGCTCTTCAAGAAGAGGACGAATCTGAAAAGGCGAGCTACGTAGAGGTGATTGAAACAGTGATTTCTAGCCTGGAGCAGGACGGTTCTGCAATGGTGAATCACTCGGAAGAAGGCCACACGTGGAAGTTTCAGTATGGGGCGGTAGAGGGCTATGTACAGCTTTCGGGTGAAACCGAAGAGGACACACTGACGACCTGGTCGCCGGTGCATAAGCTACCTGTGCAGAATGAGTCAGAGATGATGCGCAAGCTGTTAGAGATGAACTGTGGCAATACGTTTGAAGCCTGCTTTGGCTTGATTAATCAGAGTGTTGTGGTGTTCGCTAGCCGAACGCTCAAAGACATCAACCCCAGCGAAATTTCCCGGTTGATGACGATTGTGGCCTCTATTGCTGATGAAAACGACCAAGAGCTACTGAAAAACTACCCAGCAGCGTAGGGCAGATAAGTCTAATGTTTCCCCTGACTGAACTCCCCAACTTATCGTCGATAGGCTCGTTAATTTTGGTTTTGGCAGCTACCTTGGCCGGTACTGCGGTAAAGGCGGGTGTATTGATTTGGGCTTATATCAGAACGCGCAAGCCTGCAACCATTGCCTATGCGGGATTTGTGCTGCTGCAGTCTGTTTTACCGTACGTTCTGATCCGTAACATCGGTGTTGAGCGCTATTCGACCTATGCTTCCTGGAGCTATCTGATTGAAATTATTTTGTTTCTGTGGCTAATTGTCTCTTTGATATCGCGTAAGCGTTCTCCTACAGAGATTATGAATGACTGAAGCTTGGCGGCTGATTCCCCTTCACGAGGCGTCTGGCGACGAGCAAATGGCCATTGATAGCTGGTTGCTCGATCAGCATGTACAAGGCTTACAGCCATCAAGCCTGCGGTTTTACACCTGGGATAAGCCCACCATTTCTTTGGGCTATCACCAGAAGCAGTTTCCAGCACGCTGGAACAATCTGCGCTATCAGAGTCGGCGATTAGATCTGGTTCGGCGGCCGACCGGTGGTCGTGCGGTTTTGCATCAAGGTGACTTAACCTATTCGCTGGTAACGTCTGGTCTCAAAGGCTCTCGCCGCGAGGTTTATCGGCAGCTCTGTCAGTTTTTGATTGCGGGCTGGCAAGACTTGGGGGTGCCTTTAACCTTTGGAGCTGCGGGGCGAGGCTACATTAAGAACCCCAACTGCTTTGGTACCGCGACGGCCGCTGACCTCGTAATGAATGACGGCTATAAGCTAATTGGCAGCGCGCAGGTTTACAAAGAAGGGTGCGTTTTGCAGCACGGCTCCATTCGGTTGCAGCCAGACAGTGAGCTGTTTGAGACTGTCTTTGGCGCAAAGATACTACCGCCCAATCTGGCTGACAAAAATGTGTCTGCGATTGTCAATGCATTGATAGCGTCGGCTGCTCAAAACTTTCAGGCAGTATTTGATGCTCAACCGCTGAGCGCGACAGAGCTGCAAGCCGCTATCAATTGCAAGTCGTTATAACAGGCCGCCTGCTAAGACTTGAGCTGCTGTTAACTCAAGCTTAGGTAGCACGGGCGACTGAATTTTGTCGGCTCCTTGAAATCTGTGAGAGGTATACATACCGTCTTCTAGAACGCATACAGTAACCGCATCCTCTAGCGGATCAACAATCCAGTATTCCGGAATATCGCGAACGCTGTACTCGGTCCACTTCGCTTTGTAGTCTTCTTTCTTCGTAGAAGGACTGACGACCTCGACGACTAATAGCGGTGGTGGTTCGTCAAATCCGATGACCGCTTCTCTGGCTATCAGCTGTTTTGCCTGCTCAAGCGGTAAAACGGTGATATCAGGAATTCTAGAGGTGTTGAGACGGCCGCCTCGGGGCGATCGCACGCCTATAGAGCCAGAAAATGCCTCATAGGATTCTTCTGCATCAGAGAGAATAGCGTCTATTTGGGCGGCTAAGAACTTGATGATAAACGCATGCATTCCTGTTCCCAGGCTCATCGTTACAAGCTCACCATTGACCAGTTCGTACCGGGTATCTGTGCCATCGTCATAAGCTAGATATTCCTCGAATGTAAGGGTCTGAGTAGTAACCGTCATAACAGCATTTCATCTTTGCTTGTGAGGCCAAAAGCGTACGCTTATTCTAGGCTTTCTCCATGGATTGAGCGATCGCACCTAGCTGCAATCCAGCAGGATAAGCCCCTTCTTCCTTAATCTTCTGAATAATCGCCTCAGTAATCGGAAACTTCAGCTGCTTTGCCAGCGCTCGAACAATATCACCGCGGTCCAACGTCCCTGCGACAGAATCAGCCGGGGTCAGCACCGTGAGCCTGGGAATTTGCTTTTCTTCAAGAAGCTTGATGGCTTCTGTGAGCGGGGTTGTCTCACCGACGTGAGGAATTTCTAACAGTGGCTGAGCAATGCTGTGCAGATTGCGATACTCCCACTCGCTACGCTCTACCTGGCGCAGTCCTTCGATAGAAACCATGCCGCGATAGCGCCCGTCGGAAGACGCAAAGTAAACCGGAGCAGACTTTTTATCTTCAAGCAAGTACTCATCTGCAAACTGGCGTAGCGTCATGTTTGCGTCCAGTACGCGGAAATCTCGAATGGCCGCATCCCCTGTTTTGAGCTTAGAGAGCTCTTCTTGCAGTGTGTTCATGCGGTTATAGGCCCCTGCGTTACGCAGAATGAACAGGCCAATAAGTGCAGGCCAAAGTCCGAACAGACTGCCGCTTGCAAAGAAGGCCACTAGACCCAGTGCAATACCGCCGTAGCCAACGACTTGACCAGACTTTGCAGCCCAGCGAATGCCAGTTGACTTGCTATTAGTCGCCTTCCATACCGCTGCTTTGAAAATTTGACCGCCATCTAGCGGTAGGCCAGGGATAAGGTTAAAGAGCGCTAGCACCAGATTGACCTGGGCCACTTCGTTAACGATTAGGCTGGCGACCGCCGGTAGGTTAGATACTCGGCTAAGAACAGTAAAAATTGCGAAGAGGCCAATGCTGACGGCCGGGCCTGCAACGGCTACCCAAAAGGCACCGCCAGGCGTTTTCGACTCTTTTTCAATGGATGCAATACCGCCAAACAAAAAGAGCTTAATAGAGTTAACCGTGATGCCTTGAGACTGCGCGACAAGGCTGTGACCCAGTTCGTGCAATAGTACAGAGCCGAATAGCAGCAGTGCGTATAGAAAGCCCACTGCCCATGCCCCAGATGGCCCGACCAGTTCAACCCGGCTCGGGTCGAGGCCGTTCATCACGGTGATGAGAACCACGATTAAGAACCAAGAATTGTCGATAAATAGCGGGATATTAAACAGGGAGCCCACTCGCCAACCAGTTTGCATAGCGATCACCTACTGATCTTCAAGACCAGGATGTAAAGAACGAAAGCCTTCGAACGGTCTTTCTTTTTGTTTGCTTCTATTGTACTGAATACGGCAGACTGACTTCGGATAGGACGTTTGGGGATAACCGACTATGCCTACCGAGGGTTACCAATATCCAAGGGTCAGTATCAAGGGGTCAGTAGGAGCGCGTGAACAAATGCTAGAGGTGAAGATTTGCGGAATTACTCAGGTGAGGCAAGGAGTTGCGATCGCCCAGCAAGGCGCAACCGCTCTTGGGTATATCTGTACAACCAAATCGCCCCGGTACATCACACCTGATGACATCGCACCCATTACCGCCGCAGTCCGTGCGGCGCATCCAGAGGTGCAGCATTTTGGGGTGTTTGTAAATGAGGGCGTGGCGGCTATGATTGCGATCGCCCGTACCGCAGACTTGAGCGTCCTCCAACTTCACGGCGACGAAACCCCAGCGATTTGCCAGCTGCTTCGCGACGCACTAGAAATGGCAGATCTGCCCAATGTTCAGATCGTCAAAGCCCTGCGCATTCGCACGACAGAAGACCTCACGGAAGCTCGCCGCTACGTTCCCGCTGTCGACGCCTTATTACTCGACGCTTATCATCCCGATCAGCTAGGCGGCACTGGCAAGACGCTCGACTGGCAATCGCTCAAAGAATTCTCTCCCGGCTGCCCCTGGTTTTTGGCAGGCGGCTTAACCCCAAACAATGTGCTCGACGCTTTATCGCAGCTATCTCCAAACGGAATCGACCTCTCTAGTGGTGTAGAGAGGTCGCCTGGAGATAAGGATATGAACAAGGTTGAGCAGCTATTTGAACAGCTTCGTTCTATCTAACCGGCTGGTTGAAGGATACCTTAAAGAGGCTATTTAACCGCGACCCAATACTTGCTCATGAAGTAGTTAAAGGTCTTGACGTTCTTAAACCCAGCTGTTTCTAGACGTGCCACTAAGTCATCACCAATATAGTGACGGTAGTAAGGCTCGTGGAACATCGCCGGAAAGTTTTCCATGAGTGGTTCAAACTCAGGCGTATCCATTTTTTGCACAGAGTCGCAAATCACAAAGATGCCGCCGGGCTTAGTCACTCGGAACGCTTCGTTAATGACGTTCTGCCGAGCATCAGCGGGTAGCTCATGGAAAAGGAACGTGCTGGTCGTAGCTTCAAAGAACTCATCTACAAAGGGCAGCGCCTCGGCGTTAGCCTGAACCAGCTGCGCTGGAAGCGTGCCTTTAATATCGGCTAAATTTTCGTTGGCTTTGCGAACATACGCAGGGGATAGATCGACGCCGTAGAGAGAAACCTCAGGCATAGCCCGGTTTATCCATTCCAGGCTGTTCCCTGTGCCACAGGCGATATCCAGAATTTTTCTAGGCTGAGGGCTGCTGCCGGTATCGACTGGCATAGACATCAGGTGCTGCTTGAGCGGGGTTAATATGCGGCGACGCATTGGCGCAGCTGTGCCATTGAAGAGAACCTCTACTTGCAGATCGTACATATCAGCAGAGATTTTGCTGAAATAGCCATCGGTCTGGTGGTGAAAGTTTTGAACGTAGTAGGCCGGGTAGCCAGTTGTATCGATGTCGTCGCTAAATTCTTGGTGACGCTTGTTCGTAGCGCGCTCCCAGATTTTCGGTAGATCTAGCCAAAGCTCGGGGTAGTAGCGAAAGAAATCATCCCAGCGGTTAGCAAAAAGCGCCTGTTTGGGGTAGACGTTTTTCTCAGCGTCTTCCCAGTCAGCTTTTAGCAAATCTTTGATGCGGCTTTGTAACAGCTGCAGCATCTTAGGATCGGGTGGGTTAGGCTCTTCTCGTTTTGTTTCGGCAAACGTGTTGAGAAACTGAGTGCTGAGCGTTTTGTGGGCAAAGCCGAAAGCCTGTTTGCCCTGCTGGAAGGTTTCGTAAGCAATTTTGTTGAGTGAGTCTGGCGTGAGCGTATCTGGCATAGAACTTTGGGTAGGCTGAGCTTTATTTCTGCATAAAGTAATTATTCATATTGTAAAAGAATGTTACAGAGCATGTGTAGATTTTCTCAGTAAAAATGGGTTTAAACGGTAAAAGCCGCCTCAACAAGGGCGGCTTTTAGGCTGTGCTCGAAGAAACGCCTTCTCTCGAAGACGCTAAGGTATGACCTTACTAAACCCCTTACTTAATGAAGAGCATCTCTTCGTAAGTGGGCAAAGGCCACAGGTCGTCGGCAATTTCGCCTTCTAGCGTGTCAGCAGCCGTGCGAACTTCGTTCATCAGGTCACGAATGTTTCCTGCGCAGAACTGCATATGTTCTTCGGTAGAGCCAAAGTCGTGCTTCTCGCAGGCTGCCTGTAGCTTGTTCGCACCGTCGAGCAAGGTCTTAGCAAGCCCAGCCACTTTTTCGACAGGCGCTTTGTCAATTTCAATGCCAATATCTTTCAGGTTGGCGATCGCACCTGCACTCTCACTCAAGTGACGCATGGCCGCTGGATAAATCAACGTCTTGGCCATATCAGCCACTAGCTGTGCTTCTACCTCAATCGAAAGCACATACTGCTCTGCGTAGACTTCAAAGCGACTTTCCAGCTCAGTGTTTGAAAGCACGCCTGTACTTTCAAACAGCTGCTTGATGTTATCGCTCTTCAGGTATGGAAGCGCATCCGCTGTGGTTGGAATATTCAGCAGGCCGCGCTGATCAACCGCTTCTTTGTGCCACTCGTCAGAATAGCCGTTGCCGCCAAATACAGCTGCGCCGTGCTGATCCATGATGTCTTTAAGCACCGCCTGTACCGCGCCGCCCAAATCGCCACCACCAGAAAGCTTACCTTCTAGCTGATCGGCAATCCAGGAAAGAGAATCCGCCATCATGGTGTTGAGCGCAATTAATGGCCCCGATACCGACTGGCTAGAGCCGACTGCGCGGAACTCAAAGCGGTTGCCTGTGAACGCAAAGGGAGAGGTTCGGTTGCGATCGCCTGCATCCTTGGTCAACGGTGGCAGCGTATCGACACCCAAAAGCATCTGGCCCTTGTGGCTAGACCCTTCGAGCTTGCCGTCTTTAATTTGCATGAAAATATCTTCGAGCTGAGAGCCCAAGTACACAGACATAATCGCCGGCGGTGCTTCGTTTGCCCCCAGACGATGGTCGTTACTTGCATTGGCAATTACTGCGCGCATCAGCGGACCATACTTGTGAACGCCACGGATTACCGCGCCACAGAAGGCTAGGAACTGCATATTGTTCTCAGGCGTGTCGCCTGGGTCAAGCAAGTTACCCTGCGTAGAGTTACCAATCGACCAGTTGACGTGCTTACCCGAGCCGTTAATACCAGCAAAGGGCTTCTCGTGCAGCAGACAGATAAAGCCGTGAGACTTCGCCGTGTCGCGCAGCGTGGTCATAATCATCTGCTGGTGGTCGCTAGCTACGTTGGCAGATTCATAGACGGGCGCAATTTCAAACTGACCAGGGGCTACTTCGTTGTGGCGAGTCTTCGCGGGAATGCCTAGCTTGTAGAGCTTTTCTTCCACATCGTGCATAAAGGCTTGTACGCGGGCTGGAATCGCACCAAAGTAGTGGTCATCGAACTGCTGGCCTTTGGCTGGGGCCTTGCCAAACAGCGTACGACCCGCCAAGAGAAGGTCTGGCCTAGCATTGGCAAAGTTGGCGTCAACCAGGAAGTATTCCTGCTCAGCGCCACAGCTAGAGCTAACAGGCGCAATATCTTTGTTGCCCAGGATGCTCAGCAGGCGGTTGGCGGCTTTGTCCACTACAGAAATAGAGCGCAGCAACGGCGTCTTTTTGTCGAGCGCTTCACCTGTCCAAGAGATAAAGACCGTTGGAATGCACAGGGTAGCGCCTTGCTCTGTTTCTAAAATGTAAGCTGGACTGGTGACATCCCAACCGGTATAGCCTCTAGCTTCAAAGGTGTCGCGGATACCGCCATTGGGGAAAGAAGATCCATCTGGCTCGCCTTGAATCAGCAGCTTGCCCGCAAATTCTGAAATCACTTCGCCATTGCCCTGAGGCTCAATGAAGCCGTCGTGCTTTTCTGCGGTTGCACCAGTGAGCGGGTAAAACACGTGAGCGTAGTACATTGCGCCCTTAGAGATGGCCCAGTCACGCATCGCGCTAGCAACGGTATTCGCAATGGACGGATCTAGCTTTTCGCCGGTCTGAATCGTTTTCTTAAGCGACTTAAAAACGTCCTTAGGAAGACTGGCCTTCATTTTGCTCAAATCAAATACATTAGAGGCCCACAGATCCTCTAGCTTTTCGGGGGCTTTGGGCGCAATGGGTTCTCTATTGGTGATTTCGTAAATTGCTTGTGCTCGCGACTCGTTTCCAGTCATGTTTTGTCTTCCTTCGGCGTTCCTAAGTGTTTCTAGATCCGGCTATCGTAGACCGTTAACAATCGTATGAATAGCGTTTGATAGGTTTTGTATACTCCTATACGGAATCTCAACAAGTTTTGTTGAAACTCCTTTACACAACCATTTCAGAGCCCAAATCTTAGAGAAGCTTGCTTTTTTGTAAGAATTCTAGAAAACGCTTTTTGAGAGGGCCCTGCTCTCGTCTAAGGCCAGCTTTTACAGCGATGGCTGAAGATGCATATAGCCCTGTGTGTAGACCTCTGTTTTGCGAATTCTTTACAAAATGTTCCAAAAAAGAGGATTTGAAGGACAAAATGTAAACTTTTTAATCGATAGCACTCATCTTCAGGGGGGTCTCGCTGAGGACAATTAGCTCCCGTGGTAGACTAAAACCCAACACCTATAAGATGCTAAAGCCTTTGCTGCTTGCGCTTTTGAAGCTGTCGCAAAGCTAATGCAAACCAGCTGCTACAACTACAAGCTAAGGCTAACAATCAGGCGAAAAAGCCAATCAACATTGGGAGAATTTAATGCGAGATACGGTCACAAGTTTAATTAGCAATTACGACACTGCCGGTCGCTACCTGGATCGTAATGCCATAGATTCTTTGCAGTCGTATTTCACCAGTGGCATGGACCGGGTGAAGGTTGCAGGAATGATCAGCGCCAATGCGGCTGAAATTTCTAGAGAAGCGGGTAAGCGGCTGTTCGAAGTTGTGCCCGAGCTCATTCGCCCCGGTGGCAATGCCTATACCACGCGTCGCTACGCCGCTTGCTTGCGCGATATGGACTACTACCTGCGCTACAGCAGCTATGCCATGGTCGCTGGCAACAACGATGTTTTAATGGAGCGCGTGCTTCAGGGGCTGCGCGAAACCTACAATTCTTTGGGCGTCCCTATTGCTCCGACAGTTAAGGGCATCCAAATCATGAAAGACATGGTGAAAGATAAAGCCCTAGCGATGGGTGTGGAGGACGTCTCCTTTATTGATGTTCCGTTCGACTTTATTTCTCGTGAAGTAAGCGAGCTTAGCGTGTAGTCGTCATGCTCTCGATCTAGAGCAGGCTGTAGCGCGGATTAATCAGTGCATATTAGTAGCGTAGATTTATTAATGTAGATTAATCGGGCCCCCTTCCATACGTTTGGAAGGGGGCCCTTTAGTAAGTAGGTGTAAGCAGGTGTTTTATGTCGTCGTCGAAGCTGGCACTGGGAATTGATTTTGGCACCTCTGGAGCGCGGGCGATCGCCATTAACCCTACAGGCGAAATCGTCGATAGTGCCAGGCAACCGTTCTTGGCCGGTGAAGTATCGAGTCCAAATGCCTGGCAGCGTCTGCTTTGGCAACTGCTGGACTCGATTGCGCTACCTGTGCGCGATCGCCTATCCAAAATCGCCATCAACGCAACGTCTGCAACGGTATTGCTGTGCGATCGCACCTCCCAACCGCTCACCCCGGCCCTACTGTATAACGACACCACTGCCCGCTCACTGCTGAGCACCGTTCAAGCGATCGCCCCGAGTGGCAGTCCGACCTGTAGCGCGACGTCTAGCCTGGTCAAAGCCCTGTGGTGGCAGAAAACGCTCTCGCCTGAAGTCCTCGAACAGGTGGCTGTGCTGTGCCATCAAGCAGACTGGCTCGCTGGACTGCTGCACGCTCAGCCGCCAGTCAGTGATTATCACAACGTGCTGAAGCTGGGCTATGACGTAAGGCAGCTGTGCTATCCGGATTGGCTATTGGCTTTGCCGATTGCAGCCTGGCTGCCAGAGGTGAAAGTGCCAGGAGCCGTGATCGCCGCTATCAGCCCCGACATCGCCCGGCGCTTTGCTATTCCTACGACCTGCCAAATCTGTGCGGGAACGACTGATAGTATTGCTGCCTTTTTAGCTAGCGGCGCGGTGCAAGCAGGCGATGCAGTGACGTCCTTAGGCTCAACACTGGTTCTGAAGCTGTTGAGTAAAACGCGAATTGACGATCAGGCCTACGGTGTTTACAGCCATCGGTTAGGTGATCTTTGGCTGGTAGGTGGCGCCTCTAATACGGGCGGCGCGGTGCTAAAAACTTACTTTTCGTCCGACAAGATTGCTCAGCTGAGTGCGCAGATAGATCTCTCTTTGCCCTGCAACTTGCACTACTATCCACTGAACTCTCCGGGGGAACGGTTTCCAGTGAACGACCCGGACCGTTTACCTCAGCTAACGCCTCGACCTGAGTCAGATGTGGAGTTTTTGTATGGAATGTTGGATGCGATCGCTCGCATAGAAGCCGAAGGCTATCAGAAGCTACAGTCCTTAGGAGCTCCAGCACTGAGACGACTATATACTGCTGGCGGCGGCGCTAAGAACGAAAAATGGCAGCAACTGCGAGCGCGACACCTTTACCATCTGAGAGGAGAGGTAGCGGTGATGCGCGCTGAAAGTACAGAAGCTGCCTATGGCACAGCAACACTTGCTATGAATGGATTGAATTAATCGTTCACACCAACCGTCGAACACATCAACTGTCGAAAGTCGACCAATTAGAGCTAACTGAAACTAGCCACCTAGCTGGTCACCGCGACGGTATTGCATATAAGCGGCGACAAACAGGCCCGCTAAGGTGATGGGAATCAGGCCCAGAACGATGCCAGACAATAAAGGCTCTACCACGAGTGCTCTCCTAATTTTCAATATACTTATCTTAATGTGGTTTGCGACTCACGAAAAGAAAGTACATTGAAATTCATGCTGTCTGATAAGTGCTTCTTAAGCTTTAAATCAGGCAATTCATCGAGACTTTGCCTGATTTTGACCGACCGTAACTTGTAATTTTCTCTGCGAAAATATTAAGCTGTGTATACATGCAGACCTATTAAGGAATGCTAAGTTGTGATTACTCAAGAAAGGCAAAATCAAAACGTGCCGGACCAAACGATAGAAAGCCAAGCGCCGAGTAGTAACGGTGATAACCAGGCCTCTACCGGTCGGACTGTGCAGCGGGTAGTCGCGATGGTTATCGGTTTGGTCTTACTGCTATGCCTTGCGCTCTGGGGAATGTACTCGTTACGACCCAGCGATCCTTACACACAAAGCGTGCTTCAGCTAGCAGGGGATGCCGATCGAGGACGCGATATTTTTCAGCTAAATTGTGCTGTTTGCCACGGGCTAGAAGCTGCGGGTGAAGTGGGCCCAACCTTGCAAGATATTTCAATGCGAAAGTCAAAAGCTGCGCTGATCCATCAGGTGATTAGCGGTGAGACACCACCGATGCCGCAATTTCAGCCGAATGAACGCGATATGGCTGATTTGCTGTCGTTCCTAGAGACGCTGTGAAAGTTATAGCGTGGTCGATGGTACGCTCGCTTCGCAGCTGAGGATTTTATCGAGAATGGCAATTTGTTCTCTGGATTGCGAGTTTCTTATCGCCTGCTCAGTGCCAATGTTAATCAGCTCCATTTCCAGGCGAACCTGGTAGGCCTCCGCAACCGTGTTCGGCTCCGGAAGCGAGACTGTGCCCTGATTTTGTATGTAAGACTGTGCCGGATCGAAGCCTGTAAGGCTCGTTAGAGACTCAGTAACATACGCTTGCTCTGGACGTGCGATCGCTCTCAACTCACCGATGGGTGTAGTCAAAATTTCTTTCCGCTTGCGCTCATCAACCTGACGTTGTAACCAGGCTTCTACGGTAGAGATTGGCCAGTCGGTTGTTTCTTCATCGACCTTGGCAAAGGCATGGGCTTCTGCGTAGGAGATTTGGCCGTCAGTGTTGTAGTCGGCAGACGTGACAGCATTGCCAATGCGATCGCGTCCGGTCAGTCCGGCAAAAAAGCTAGAGCTGTAGTCCTTGTAGTCTGCTTCATTCACCGCAGGCGTACAGCCTACTGACGGTCTAGAGGCCACCGTGGCAAAGAACCCACAGCGCGTGTGCAGCGCGACGGGCTGCTCAGGATCGCCATTCTCATAAATTAAGTTGGCAAAAGCGCCTGAGTAGCACTGCGCCATCATAGTCACAAAGGGTTGTTCGGCTGGTAAGTCTTCTAGCAGGCCTGTGAACTCCGGCACCGATACTAGCGCCTCATCCCAAAGAATCAGCGAATTGCTGTCTTCGTTTTCAGCGTTGTAGGCACCGTGCCCAGTGAAATAAAAGAAAGACGGGCAGGGCTTTTCGGCTTGTGCGACTGACTTGAACCAGCTGTAGGTGTTGTCACCAGTTGCACCGCCATCCAGCTCTGGAATCTCGGCGGCCGAGAATTGTTCGGCGTCGTTTTCGTCCAGGAATTTGTGCGTGTATTCCGCCGACTTGATCGCCGCAAAGAACAGACTAGCCTCGGCTGGTGAAAACCCGAGTTCGATAAGCGATCGCTGAAAATATAAAACGTTCTTTTCCAGCGCAATTTCGTTGTAGCTCGGTGCACCCCCCCCTGCGACTGCTGCGAAGTAAATGCCAGCTTCGTCAGATAGCGCGATCTCTGCTAGCTCGATACTGCGAGGGGCGACTCTCCCAGCTTTATCGACATCCTCAGTCAGCACATCTTGTGCGAAAAGCGCCGTATCTGATTCTCCTAGCCGGGTGGTGAGCTGACAGCTTGAGAGAACACATCCTATTAGCCCGATGCTCAATATCGAGAATTGCAAAAGTTTCATTGTCTGCTGCTCATCGTTTGCTAGGCCAACGTTCTACGATTACGCCTTGAATCACGGATTACGCCTTAGCTCACACCTTGGATCACGCCTCTGAAAGGTAGGTTGCGAGTCCTTGCGTAATTTGAGCCATCCGCTCAATATTGAGCGTCTCAATGGTGTCAGAGGCCTTGTGATAGTGCGGATTGCGCAGATGAGCTGTGTCCGTCACCATCAGCGCTGCATATCCCTTATCCCAGAAGGGCGCGTGGTCACTGTAGCGGGTCGGTGGAATTTGTTTGCCTCTGTTTACAACAGGAAGCCACTGACAGGGTGCGCCTGCGGTCTTGATGTGCTGTTTGAGGCGCCTCATTTTTGGAATGGTGGTTGCATTGCCGATGAGAGCGATGAAGTTTCCAGTACTAGGATAAATAGTAGCGAGCATGTCAAGGGGGTACTGCTGCGATCGCACGTCATCTGTGAAATATCCCAGCATCTCTAGCGACAGCATGAGGTGAATAGGTTTATTTTGCGATCGCCACTGCTCAGCGCAGGCCTGACTGCCAACCAGCCCATATTCTTCTAAGTCAAAGGCCACAAAATGAACGGAGCGCTTGGGCTGAGTTTTAGAAAGGAGCTCTACCAACGTCAACATAACTGCCACGCCACTGGCATTGTCATCTGCGCCCGGTGAGCCTGGCACGGTGTCGTAATGGGCGCCAACTAAAAAGGGGGCAAGCCGAGCCTGCTTCCCTTCCAGATTCGTTTGCCAGTTGAAATAGTCTTGTCCCCTTGATTCAAACTTTTGAGAGGTTACCTCACCCCAAGTGCCCAGCTCAGCGCGAATGTAGTGCTGAGCTAGCTGATGACGCCCTGAGGCTAAAAACGGATCTCTAGGGCCCTTTAAAGCTTTCAGATGATGCTTGAGCCGCTGAGCGATCGCTTGATCTGTCGTGGCTGATTTCAATTCGAGGCGTCTCTGTAACTTCAAGGCTTCTCTATTATGAATAGCGGTGATGAACAAGCGAGTACTAGAGAGTATGCAAGTTGACCGCAATCGTTCCCGCCGACAGCCGAAGGTGCGGATTCACATAGAGAAAGGCCGCTTTCGTATTTTAGGGGTTGGTGGCTGGTACTCGTACTGGCGCGACCCGTATTACCTGATGCTAACGATTCCCTGGCCGGGGTTTTTGCTCATTACGGTTGGTATCTACACCTTGGCGAACGCCCTAGCGGCGCTCTTGTTTTTGATGGGCGGCGAAGGCACTATTTTGAACGCTGAACCAGGCTCGTTTGCCGATGCCTTTTTCTTTAGCGTGCAGACCTCGGCGTCGATTGGCTATGGAGTGATGACACCAGGAAACCCGTACGGCCACTTGCTGGTGACGCTAGAAGCGATTACGTCTTTACTCGGTATTTCAGTGCTAACAGGGTTGGCCTACGCTCGATTTTCTAGGCCGACGGCCCAAGTGCTTTTCAGTAAAGTTGCTGTGGTGAGCGAGCATAAAGGCGTCCCTACGCTAATGTTTCGAACGGCCAACGAACGCCGCAATCAGATTGTAGAAGCTCAGATGCGAGTTTATGTAATGCTCGATGAGTTAGAAGAGGGTGGCAGTATTATGCGGCGCTTTTATGAGTTGGATTTGCTGCGCGATCGCAACCCTAGCTTTTTTCTCACTTGGACAGCCTTCCACCCCATTACCGAAAACAGCCCACTATACGGTCTATCTCAGCAGGCGCTGGCTCATAGAGGCGCGGCTTTGGTGGTTTCGCTTAGCGGCATTGACCAGACGGTCGCTCAGGCCGTACACACTCGTCATACTTACTACTCTGCCGATATCCTCTGGAACTATCAGTTAAAAGACATTATCCACACCGTAGACAAACGAGATACCGACAGCAATGACCTGTCCGTCCGCTATGTTGACTTTTCGGACTTCCACGAAGTGGAACCAATGTTAGAACACGAAGTGGAACCGACGTTAGAACACGAAGTGGAACCAGTATCAGGACAGAAGGCGGAGCCGACACCAGGCGCCGACATCAGGAAAAGATAAGAGACTTACCCCCTCACGGTTATCTTATTCATCAGATTTTCTGAACAGCGAGCTACTTCATCGAAACTTCATAAACACGAAAAGATGAATACCTGCCGTTACAAGCATTTCATCGGTTTTACATCGATAGAAATTGATGAGGCTACCGACTTTCCAGGTTTTCTACAATTCTTTAAATGAGATTAAGACGCTATAATCGTGGCCGTCGATACAAAACTTCAAAAAATAATTTGTATCCGCAAGAGGCACTTCTTGCCACTGCTCAATAGCTGAAAGCTAAGCATCACAGAGATTTACAGGTAAAAGCTTGTATGCCTCAGCGATATCGCTTCTTCATCGTTAGTTCATCTAATTCAAAGTAGAGACCTAACCAGACTACTGAGCTTGTTGTCATTCATCCGAATAAATGGATTTAGCTCCGGCCTTCCCTCCTCAGGACTCTGTTCCTGTTTTGATTTCTGACGCAGCAGATATCTCTAGCAATGACAGCGCTGAAAATGACAACCCAAAGAGCGAGCTAGAAGCGTTGCTAATCGATGAGCCACCTGTAGAGGTATCTTTCCTGCCAGCAACTTCTACACAATCCTTCTCTCTACCTCAATCGTCAGTACGGTGGCAAACTATAGGTCTCTCTGCAAAGGCCGTACCTTCTGCACTGATGGTTAGTGTTGCGGGTGTTGGTAAAACCTCCGCGATGCCAGCTGGTTTTTTATCATCTGCTGGTATGGCACGTTCTTTTAGCTTTGTTGGCCAGGCATGGCGATCGGCCCGATTCCACAGCGTCATAAGTAGTGCGTTTAACCGACCGGCCTACAGCGCTACAGTGCCGATAGAGTGGGCCGCAGACAAGCGTTGGAATGGTAAGGTACTCGCCGCCGATATCCAGGTTAGCCGAGTTGAGGCGACGGCTCAGGTGGCGCAGATGGAAAATAACGTCTGGGCGGCGGCCGTGGCTCGGCAGTGTATGCCCAATGCCCGGCGTCAGCTAAAAGAAGGTGTCCGCTACAAAGTCAGCTTGGGGGACAAGACGCTGGGCTATGTTGCGGATGAGAAGCGGGCCTATTTGATGGCCCAGCAGCTGAAGCGGTTGATTCGCCAGGCGTCTTTTGATCCGAATGCGATCGCTGCCTACCCCATTATCGAAGACTCGAATATCCTCAACGCCAAAAATTTTGTAGGAACACCTGACCAGGCCCTCTTCTCGGTGGATGACGCTATGTCAAACGCCGTAGGCTATTCCTCCGAATGGGCTGCCGTTTCTTGGGCCAACAATCTACGCTTGGCTCTAGACGCCGCGCCGCTCAAAACGGGCGACATGTTGATGGGGCTAGGTAACCTAGAAAAATCTAAGATTGACATGGCAGGAGAGGCTTCCTGGTACGGGCCCTACTTTCACGGACGGGCCACAGCTAACGGTGAAACCTACAATCAAAACGATTTGACCGTCGCCCATAAGTCGCTGCCTTTTGGTACACAGCTAAAGGTCCGCAATACAATGAATGACAAGACGGTAGTTGTGCGGGTAAACGACCGTGGTCCCTATGTCGGCGATCGCCTACTTGACCTATCCAAAGCCGCCGCTGAGTGCTTAGGTGGAGAAGACGTCGGGGTGATTCCGGTAGAAGTGACAGTTCTGAAAAGTCGAAGTGGTTCTGCGCAGTAAATAGCAATGACTTCAAACTGCCCAGAAAATTGCTCAGAAAACTGCCCAGACTTCAAATGGGCCTTAAATTGCATAGGCCTCAAACTGTACAACCGTCTGTTGCTTTCATTCAGTCTCTAGAAACCTCCAGCAACCTCTAGAAACCGCTATGGCTGTGGTGGTGGAATCACAGACTTTTGCAATCGCCGATCGATTTGTCCAAGGGTCTCTAAGTCGGCCATTGGAACCGCGTGCTCAAAGCCCGTCCAACTCTTCATGCTAGGACGCTCTAAAAACTCAAACGCCTGTCGGAATTCTGTAGGCGTAGCTTTAACAGGTGCACTAAAGTGGCAGGGAATGACCTGCTCGAAATTCCACTGCGCAATTTTATCGGCCCAGGCCAGCACCGCGTCGGGACCCCGGTTGAAAATTAGCGTTTGAAGAATGGGCGCTACGATTAACTTGCCTCCCTGGCGCAGCCGTTCAAACGAGTCGTACCATCCAGGTTGCCAGTTGAATGGGTAGAGGCCAAAGTAGTTCTTTTTAGTGCGATCACTTGCCTGCTTCGCTGTTTTCAATACCGCCTTTAGCTCGGGCACGTCCAATCGCTCCGGCTGAAAATAGAAAGTGAATAGGGCAATACGTGCCCATCCCTTGCGCCGATTTTCTGGTGTATCTATGAGGGGGTCGCTGGCACTATCCCTGGCATGAAACATCAGCGGCATCGGATTTTGCGCCACGACCTCAGGTGGCTCTACCGGAATAGACAAAATCGTATCTACTGCCAGCAGTGAGCAGGTCTCTCGATGAAGAAACGCAACTTCTGTATAGGGCTTGATGCTTAAGTCAATCGGACCAACAATTGCATAGTCAAACTCATCGTAAAAAGGCGTCTGACTAGCCTTCTCTGGCAATACCTGTGTCCGCTTGGCCGGAAAGCCGAGCCAGCTCATGGGTAGATCTATCGGGAAGCTCCACTGGTTAGGAGCCACGTAAACCTGCGCCTGCTTAAACTTCTGCGCAAATGGCCCGGCAAAGTATTTATGCTCTACGCCTGTGACCGTGGGCAGCACCACATATTGAACCGCCCCATGCTCAGCTTCTAATTCGCGTACGAGTCGAACGCACTCTGGCGTAGGGGCAACGGGTGAAAATACAAACAGTCCACCCGCCGACAGCTTAATCACCGTCATCCGGATAGGCACAACTACATAAAAAATCCCTTGAACCTGGTCAAAGGTCCACAGCTTGCCGGGAATCAATTCTCTGCGTAAGGTACGCCGCTCACCGTAGGGATAGATGGGCACAATTGGCCAAAGCGGCCAAGCTCTATCCCTCTTCTCTTTGCCGCTGTTGCTCATGCTCTACGCAAGCAACTCGATGTTAGAGAACATTATTTCCATATCGGGACCGTCTTCCGATGTCACCGTTCGCTTGGCCAGCACAGTGTACTGACGCTCTCCCTGGCCGACTTGCGTATAGTCATCTGTAAACTCACTGCGACCCTGCTTTTGCTCACCTGTTTTGGGGTCGTGGTATACCGAGTCGTAGGTATGCGACAAATATCCGCTGCCAGTGTCGTAAGAGCTAAAAGTATTGATTGTGACGACGACGCCGTGAATGTGACGATGCACCATCACAAACTCGTTGTCTTTGACCTTGTAAGCGTCGCCCTCTGCTTTTCCGCCTACTGCAATTCTGGTTGCGCCATTCTCATCGGTGCCATCGACTTTAAAGGTGTTTTCACCGTGGCTCTTCTCAAAAGGCCGTCTGACGCGGTGAATGGCAACTTCCCATAGCTGATTCTTAATCACTTTGTTCGCCGTTTCATCCTCTACGTCAAACACTTCTGCAGACAAGTCAGGGTTGACCTTAGCCGTCCCGGTGAACGTTTTATCACCTAGCTTAAGCGTGACATCTGTGGTGTATCCCGGAAAAGACTTATCCCAGGTATAGCGGTTTTCGTAAGCGGCTTGGACCATTTCACGGGCAGAAACCTGGAGAGCAGTCATGGTTTTTCCAGCAGAGATGACAACAAGGGAGTGGCGAAAATCGCTTTGTTTCCCGACTAGATCTTAGTGCAAATAGTTAGATGCTTCATATAGCTGGTGATAGATTCGTCCCCGCGCACCAAGAAATGACGTTTTGAAATGACGTTTTTCTCGAACTATTTCTTGGTATCCATTCCTATGTGCTGGCGAGCAATGAATCACCCTAACTGTGCGTCTTCAATACGGGCCACATTGACTTTCCACTGTACACACTGCCCCCAGGCCTGCTGTCGAATCCAGCAAAACGGTCCCAGATAGCGCTCTAATACGAAGTCGGGCAGGTCGCTAGGCTGACCTTTTAGCCGAACAAAGTTACCGGGTCTTAGCTGCTGGTTCATGTGGCTCCCTGGGGAATATCGCTGGCTCCTGATAGTGTAATTCAAAAGTAGTCTATGTGTACTACTTTACGTTTTCAGAATAATCTTTTTAGATATGAGGATATTCTCTATGCCAGGTGCTGTCAGGGAGTCATTCTTTCTGTAGATTTCTACGGATATTTATATACCACCGCCATAAAACCTGAAAAAAGGTAGAGGCTTTACTTTCGCTTCACTCTTTAAGTTGTCACAAGTTACAAGTCGGCTGCTACGCCGTCCATCAGAGAATCGCTCATCACAAGGCGCTTATTACAGGCGCACTTAGCGAGAGCACTTACGGCGTAGCGCAATACATGACAGCAATAAGGAGATATCGTTATGGCGAATAAACACGAATTTCACAAGGGCGATCGCGTCCAATGGTCTTCCGGTCAGGGTCAGGCCACTGGCACTGTGCAAGCGCGCATTACCTCAGACAAAACGGTGGAAGGCAACAAGGTTGCTGCCTCAAAAGAAGACCCTCGTTATTTAGTCGAAAATGACAACACGGGATCTGTTACAGGGCATCGGCCCGACAGTCTGTCTAAAGTCAGCGGTTCAAGTGGTTCTAAGTCCAGTGGCTCTAGTAGCTCAAGCAGCTCTAGTTCTAGTAGCTCTAGTTCTAGTAGCTCGGGCGAGTTGAAGAAGGGCGATCGCGTACAGTGGAACACCTCTCAAGGCAAAACCACCGGCACGGTTAAGAAGAAGCTCACCTCAGAAACAGACATCAAAGGTCATACTGCTAAAGCCTCCGAAGACGACCCGCAATATCTCGTAGAAAGTGACAGCACTGGTGAAGCAGCTGCGCACAAGCCAGATTCCCTAGAGCATGCTGACTAACCTTACGCGAATGGATTAGTGCTCGCTATGCTTTAGTGCTGAGGCCGTTAGGCGTGTGGCGTACACCATAACGCCAATAGTCGCTAATAAGCCAAGCGCCTGAAACAAAAGGTTTTCAGGCGCTTTACTGGGCGTAAGAACGGTAGAGCCGAACGCCCCTACATAGACGTACGTGAAAATAACCGGCAGCATCCCTAGCCAGGAAAAGAAAAGGTATTCCCAGAAGTTGATGCGGGTGATACTAAAACCGTAATTGAGGATGTTTGACGGCAGAATAGGCGAAAGCCGAGTAAGAAAAACGATTTTCCATCCCTTCTGAGCAAAAGCGCGATCTAGCCTGTGGAATCGGCTGTTTTCATGTACTAGATCGGTAATCCACCGGCGGCCAACGCTTTGTCCAATGAGAAAGCAGATAGCAATGCTAAGGGTATCGGCAACAGACGCATTGATAACACCTTCTGTAAGGCCGAACAGTGTGCCAGCAGCCAGGATAAGAACAATATTAGGTAGGCCAAACACGGCGGCTGTCACATAGGCTAAGGTAAAGATTGGAATCGTCCAAATACCCTGCCCAGCCAGCCATTCATCCGCGTGAGATAGCCAGACTGATAGAGGGAGCTGAGCAATTAAAACCGCCAGGCAGCTAACAGCTGCTAGGCCCGCCCAAGTTCTTTTTCTGCGCATCCATGTTAGCGTCATGCCCATACGTGCTTTCACTTGCTACAACCCGGCCTTCGCTTCGGCCTTAATCAGGTTTAATTCCGTGATACCACTGTCACATTAACGGTGGTCCCCGCATTATGCCACTGCTTTGCGGGAAACACCGTTGACTCTTTAAAGTTGTGATCCCCTGAGAGTGCTGCTAGAGAAATTGCTTATAGGGTGCGTTTTTGTCCGGTTGACCGGTTTTGTATCCTCGGTATCTATAATCTTTCAGTTTTTAATCTTTCAGCTTTTACTCATATTATCTGGGGACCTATTATCTAGGAACCTATTCATGAACGGGTGCATCTGCGCCCCAAAGCTCACTGAGTCTCTGATCGCGACCGCAGCCGAATCGATATACCTTGTAGCGGACAGGATGAGTTTGATAGTAGTTCTGGTGATAGTCTTCTGCCGGATAAAAAGTCTCGGCTGGCCGGATGTCTGTTGCAATGGTTTGGCTTAGCTCTTGTGCGATCGCCTCTTTACTCTCTTCTGCTTGTGCCTGCTGCTCAGCCGTTTGATAAAAAATAGCCGATCGATACTGCTCGCCCTCGTCGCAAAACTGGCCCTGATCGTCTATTGGATCAATGTTGTGCCAAAACGTTTCTAACAAGGTGTCGTAGCTTACCTGTTGCGGATCGTACTTTACCTGCATGGCCTCCACATGGCCCGTGTCGCCACCCGATACTTGATAGTAGGTCGGGTCTTCTACGGTGCCTCCGATGTATCCAGAGGTGGTTTCGCTGACACCAGGCAACTCATCGAAAGGATGCTCCATACACCAGAAGCAGCCGCCTGCAAAAATCGCGATCGCCGGTCCCTCAACCGCTTCACCGCTTGTTGATACTGCTTTAGTCGAGACGGCCTTGATCTCGCTAGCGGTATCTCCCAGCGTCGGGTTCTGTGATGTGCACCCTAACGTAGTCCAGCTCAAAACAAACACACTCAGTCCTGCTAAAAGCCTGGATGAAAGCTGTCTACGTTTTTTATGAAAAAATCCCGCCATAGTTAAAGAAACTGACTTTTGTTGATGTTAATGCCTTTAAGTCTAACGATTCTCAAGGCCTCAAGAGTCATTAGACTTGCGGATTGTTGTAGATCAAGGCTCTACCATTGTTGCTTGATGCTACTGCTGTGACAGTTCAGGCCAGTTGGCTTCTGCTAGCGCGATATTGCCTGGAATGTCTTTATTCCAGCGGTCTTGAATCCGCTTATTGGCGTTGAGATAAAGTTTGCCTTCCACAATGCTCCAGGCATTGGGGTCAATGGCTGCCAGAGCGTTTTGACCAACCGCCCAGGCACAGTATCCACCGTACTGAGGAGCATATTTTTCCGGCTCGGCAGCAAACAGGTCACGGTTCTCAGCGCTGGCGAATTGCCAGGTAACGCCCTGCCATTCGTGGGTAAATTCATCGCTGCCTTCAACAAAGCCTGCTTCGGTAAAGTAGGCCACTGGATCTGCGCCTTGGATAGCAACACCGTCTTCCACATAGACAATTTGCTCAGCCATTGCAGGCTGCTCGCTGACTGCTGTTTGAGGCGTCTCTTGGGACGCTTCTTGGGGCGTCGTTTGAGCTGTGGTTGTTGTGTCTGTAGACGTCTCAGCGGTCGGTGTAGCGGGCGAGCAGGCGCTGATACTCAGAGTGATGATGCTCGTGGCTACGAGTGTAAGCAGGTGTGGACGCTGCCAGAAAGATTTTGACTTAGCATGCTCTGATTTCATGATTGGTTGAATAATCCGAAGATTAACTTTAAAGGTTGTGTAAGTAGATTAGGGAAGATTGCGGGAATTGTATGAAGGAGAGCTGAGAGTCTTCTGTAACTTCTCTGAAAATTGCCAATGAAAACTGCCAATGAAATCGCTTGGACAATCACCCGTGCGATAGCGAACTCGCTGGCTTCTCAAGTTCGCAATTTGCGTTTGTATTTGCGGTTTTCGCGTTTATAGAAGATTAGTACCCAGATAGATGTGACAAATCAAAAGTAGTCACATGAATACAACCTGATGAGTAGTAAAACCCGCTCAATGGAATCAATGCATAAATACTATGCAGGTGTTGCCCTACAAAGTGCTCAACGAAATGTACTTAACGATCTGCGTCGGGTAGGTGCTTGCTTCGCTCGTAGACACCTAAGGTCGGCTTTATCGATCTGTGCAGAGAGTTGGTGCACAAAGCTGATGCATTAAAGGCTGATGCACTAAAGTTAGTGCACAAAAATCTGCGTCTAGGTGGCTACGAGGCACCTGCTATAGTTCCTCTTATTAAAGGAACAATATTTATTGAAACCGTAAGCCAGACGGCCTTCTTGGGTACCTATGATAGGGCGACTATCTGCTCTCTCCGAAGAAGCGCTTGAGCCTCACACACTCGCAATATGGCTATTCCACTGTTCGCTCCACCGCTCAACTGCCGAAGATATGAAATCCATCATTCGTCGACTCACCACCTTGACTGCACTGACTGCTGCCGCAATGGCTGGCAGTGCGATCGCATCTACTAGTGCTCTGGCCCAAACCTACGGTCAGCAGCCGATTGCTGGTGACCGAGTGGTTGCTATTGCTGAGCCAGTCTCCAATGGCCGTTTCTATCGGCTCCTGATTCTAGAGCAGCTAAACGATCGGCGCGCCTGTTTCTCGGAAGAGGGCGGTAGTCCTACTGTTATTGAACCTTTACTGCTAAATTTCGATTTCTCAGGAATTTGTGGCCGTAGCTCTGATAGCAACGGCTACTCTGTCAGCATCGGTGGAGAAGACCTCAGCCGCCGCTATCGTTTGCAGGTGACCCGTCGCGGTGAGGAGCTCGTGCTGGTTGCATTGCCGGGTGCTCTGCCTGGACGAGGCGGTGATTTGCCTGTGTTAGAAATTGGTCGGAGTAACGGCGTGGCGAACGACTTCGTCAAGCTAACGCTGGACCCGGGCTGGCAGATGTCTCGCCGCACCCTCAATGGCAGTGCGCAAGGCCACATTTATCTATCCAACAGTGAGAGTTTAGAAACAGTCGTTGCTCAAGCGGGTGGTCCGCGTAGAGCTCCGGTCGCCGCCGCGCCACCCGCTGCCGCACCCGATCCTTCTGGAGCACCTGTACTCAACGGTGGTTCGTTGCCTTCACCGGGCGCTGCGCCGAGTCTTCCTGCACCCAGCAGTCCCGCGCAGAGCCCTGGCGGCCAAAATACCTACTACCAGGTCATTGTTCCTAGCTCTTCAACCATTGTCAGAGCTAGGGTCCGCCGGATTGCGTCTGATGCTTTTGTGACCACGGTCAACGGTGACCGGGTGATTCAGGCGGGGTTATTTCAGGAGCGCAACCGGGCCGATCAGCTGGTTTCTCAGCTGTCGAGCGAGGGGCTGAATACTCAAGTGATTGAAGGCCAGCGTGCTACGCCACCACCGCCAGCAGCCTCTGGAAATGAGACGTTCTACCAGGTGATTGTGCCGGAGAGTGGGTCTAATACGCGCGATCGCGTCAATGCAATCGAATCGGGCGCTTTTCGGACTACGGTCAATGGTAGACGCGTCATTCAAGCCGGGCGTTTTCGCGATCGCAACCGAGCAGAGCAGCTACAGCAGCGTCTATCCTCGGCTCGCCTACCTGCGCAGATTGTTGAAGGGTCGGGTCCGGTTGCCGCGGCGCCGCCTGCTTCATCTCCTAGCCCTTCTATTCCTCGGGCCCGTCAAGGCCAGCTGACGGTTGTGATTGACCCTGGCCACGGTGGAAGAGACCCGGGCGCTGTTGGTATCGGCGGTCTGCGTGAAAAAGACATCAACACTACGGTAGCGCGTCGCGTTCAAGCCACGCTGAACGCTCGTGGCATCAACGCCGTACTCACCCGCTCTGATGATCGCGAACTCGATCTTCAGCCCAGGGTCAATATTGCTGAGCGGGCCGATGCGGATATATTTGTCAGCATTCACTCTAATGCCATCAGCATGAGTCGCCCAGATGTGAATGGTTTGGAAACCTATTACTATTCTTCGGGCTTTAGACTGGCGCAGACGATTCACAACAACGTGCTGCAACGGACGGACTTGCGCGATCGCGGCGTCAGACGTGCCCGGTTCTACGTACTGGTAAATACGTCTATGCCTGCTGTGCTAGTCGAAACTGGCTTTGTGACCGGTCGTGAAGACGCTGCCCGCTTCCGCAACCCTGAAGCGGTTAACACTATTGCAGACGGCATTAGCAACGGTATCTTGCAATATCTCAACGTTCGATAGTGCCTGTAATTGACCGCATTCTACGATTCATGGATCGCTTTCACTGTTGTTATTAGCCAAGTGTTTTTGAACAGTTAGGTTGCCCGTTGCTATGTAACGGTTTTAGCCGACAAAAGTGTCTTGGACGCTAAGCAACTCAATAGAAGCTATAGATGACTTTTAAGACGCGCATAGGCCAAGAATCCAGCACTTTTCTTACTGCAAGTAAGCTAACGGCGCGGTTAAGGTTGAGCCAGCAGCCGAACAGTTGCTATGTAACCAATGCCATATAGCTAAGTGAAATGACAAGAGCGTTTGTAGAAAGCGAACCGGTTAGCAGCTTCATAGCACAGCGCCATGATCTGTTGACCGGTTCAGCGGTAGCCTCTGCTGGCCCAGCTTCCTTCGAGCGATTAGTCTCTCACTGGTTAGATCAATTGCTCAATCACTTTAGCTTGCAGCATCTGGATGCTGTCTCCACTCAGGAGCTGGCTGCATACCTGCAAGCCAGCTCCGCTCAAGACGAGGTCGTCGAAACTCAGCTACCCGTGCAGTCAAAAGCGCTTACAGATAAGCTTGCCTGCGAGCTAAAGCGCACAGTTATGCGACTTGCTGGCGTGCGGCTAGATGATTCTTTTATTTCGATGGCTCCTGATATCGTTGACGAAACTTCGATAGAGGCTGTGTCTCTAGTTGTGGAAGGGCGACAGCTACACGGCGCATGCCATCAGGGTCAGGTATATCGAAAAGTAGAAGAATTTAAGCCTTGTCATCAATTGCAGGCTTACTGTAAAGCGCAGACGCTCAGCGAGCAGCAGGTACCCTACCTGATCACTCGCTCAGATAGCCGCTTCGCCGTTTGGGTCAAAATCAAGGTGTGACCGCATGTTTCTACTCTCAACTGCAGCGTCATCTTACCTGTAAGAGACACAGCAACTATTCTTCAAGCGCACGGGCGACTTTTGGGGTAAATGTCGGTAACATAAGGGCGATTAATTCACCTTAGCCGTAAGCCCAATTTTCCTAGCTGGGCTCTGCTCACCTACGATGGCCCACCTATGACGGAAACAGAAGCGCTAGAAGCAGTCAAGCAAGCTATTGCTCCCGAGACCTTGAGCTACGTTCAAGAGGTCGTTTTTAAGCAATCGTGGGAGGGGCAGCTCTATCCAGAAATTGCAAAATCAGTTGGATATCACCCCGAGTATATTCGCGATGTGGGAGCTCAGCTGTGGCGTGCCTTATCAGAGTCAATCGGTCAGAAAGTTACTAAAAAGAATGTTCGGTTTGTGCTGAATCAGCTGTCGGAAGAGGTGCTCAAGCCTGCGCCGATACCTAATTATTCAGCCGTTGCTAACGATGTTCATTCCCCGGTGGGCGATTTGTTGAGCACAGAGGCAACCAAAACGCAGATTGCGTTTCCCAGCGTAGGGCTGGCCGTTGAGTCTGACTTCTATTTATCTCGGCCTCCGGCCGAAGATCAGGCTTTTGGCGAAATAGCACGTCCAGGCGGATTGCTTCGTATCAAATCTCCTAGCAATACCGGTAAAACTTCGCTACTTCTGCGAGCGTTGGCCTACGCTAGGGCTCAGGGTGCGCGCACTGTTTTGATCAACATTCAAGAAGCCGATACTGCCATTATGGGCGATCTAGGTCGCTTTCTTCGATGGTTTTGTCGCAACGTAGCCCAGCAGCTAGGCGTAGAAAACAAGCTAGACGATTACTGGGATGACGAAATTGGGCATAAAATCAGCTGCAAAATTTATTTTAGAGAGTACTTACTAAACAGCGTGTCTGTGCCGATTGTGCTAGCGCTAGATGAAGTCGATCAGCTGTTTGAGCATCCGGAGCTGGTGCAAGAATTTCTGCCGATGCTCAGAGCCTGGCATGAAGAGGCGATGGAACTGAAAGTGTGGCAAAAGCTGCGGATGGCCCTTGCTTATAGCACCGAGGTCTATGTGCCGCTTAAGATCTCTCAGTCTCCTTTCAATATTGGTCTGTCTGTTCAATTGCCCGTACTTACCTTTGAGCAGGTCAAAACCCTTGTAGAGCGCTACGATCTTCCTTTCGAGAAAGGCGTGGATGCAGAGCTGCTTCAAGATCTATACGAGTTAGTGGGGGGGCATCCCTATTTAATTCAGCTGGCGCTGTATTGGCTGTCGGAGCGAGACGGCACTTTAGGCGCGATTTTAGAAGATGCCCATACTCAGTCGGGTATCTACAGCAATCATTTGCGTCGTCACTGGGAAGTGATGCAGCGGCAGCCTGAGCTGGGTGAAGCGTTTACTGAAGTGCTTAAAGATCCAGAGCGGGGTGCTCAAATTGATACGCTGATGGCCTACCAGCTAGAGCGTATGGGTCTAGCCCGTCTGGCAGGCAATTACACTATTGTCAGCAGTGAGCTGTATTACAAGTACTACAAAACTCTGTTGCTTTCGTAGCGTTTTCCCTTTTGTGTCAATGTGAGGATGCACGAGTCTTTACGCTTTGCATACGGTAAGTTAGGAAAAAGCCAGGTGTATGCCTGTGGTGGATTTTTTGCTTACAGATGCAAGTGCAGTCGCCGTTGACTATCAAGTTGGAGGCAGCCTGCGGTTAGATGCGGATAGCTATATCCGGCGCCGGGCAGATGACACGCTGTACCAGGCGCTGCTGGCTGGAGAGTATTGCTATGTTTTCAATGCTCGGCAGATGGGAAAGTCGAGTCTGCGGGTACGGATGCAGCAGCAGCTGACGGTCGCGGGTAAACGCTGTGCGTCTTTAGATATGACCGGTATTGGCAGTGAGCGCATTACGCCAATGCAGTGGTACAAGGGCATGGTGGTGGACCTGCTCACGAAGTTTGATCTGCGTGGCAAGCTGGATTTTAAGCAGTGGTGGCAGGCTCAAGAAAGCTTACCTTTGGTACAGCGTCTGCGGCTGTTTATTGAAGAGATTTTGCTGCGATATATGCCCGACGACGATATTTTGATCTTCGTCGATGAGATTGACAGTGCGCTGGCGCTGGACTTTTCTGTAGACGACTTTTTTGCGCTGGTGCGCTTTTGCTATAACCAGCGGGCTGAAAATTCTGCCTATGCGCGGTTAACCTGGTCTTTGTTTGGGGTGGTGAGCCCTTCAGATTTGATTAGTGACCAGCGGCGAACGCCTTTTAATGTGGGTCGGGCGATAGAGCTGAAGGGACTGGCCTTTGAAGATGCTAGGCCGCTAGCCACTGGGCTAGCAGGTTTTGGCTACGATGAGACGGCGCTACTACAAGAGATTTTGGCTTGGACCAATGGGCAGCCTTTTTTAACGCAGAAGTTGTGCTGGTTAACGAAGACAAGTTTAGAAGACCTTGATATTTCAGGCGTCCGGGAAGAGGGGCCTGTTTCAAACACTCCTACAGCGCTGATTGAGCAGGTGGTGTATGAGCGAGTGATTGACCACTGGGAAAGTCAAGATGATCCAGAGCATTTACGGACGATTCGCGATCGCCTCTTACGCAACAACCTGAAAGCCCCCAGGCTGTTGGGCATTTACGAAACGGTGCTCACCAGCGCTATTCCCCTGTGTGAGATTCCGGTGGCCTCTAATCAACAAGACGTTGAGGCTCAAACTCAAGAAGAGCGCGCGATCGCATACGACGACAGCCCAGAACACTTTGAGCTATTGCTTTCGGGGTTGATCGGTCTGTATCAGGGCCGGCTGTCTGTCAAAAACAAAATTTACGAAACCGTTTTTGATTTGAGCTGGGTGAGAGAGCAGCTGGGTGAACTGCGACCCTATGCTAAGCCGCTGAGTGCCTGGGTTAATTCAGGCTGCAAAGATGACTCTCGCCTGTTGCGAGGCCGAGCACTCAAAGATGCGCAGGCCTGGAGTCAAGAGCGCAGCGTAGGCGAATTAGACCACGACTTTTTGATGGCGAGCGAGCGCTACGATCGCAAGATTACACAAGACGTTTTGAAGTCGGCTCGGTTGAAGGAGGTGGAGAAGCGGCTAGCGGTTGTGCGGCAGTCGCGGCAGAAGCAGCTAATTTTTATTGGCGCGCTCAGCGGCGCACTGGCGATCGCAACCACCCTGGGCATTGTTGCTCGAATGCAGTACTGGCGATCGCTGCGATCGCAGCTCAATGCGATGGCCACCTCCGCAGAAGCGCTCTACTCGTCAGACCAACGATTAGATGCACTGTTGCAGGCCATCAAGGCTGAGCAGTCTTTTCAAGATCTAGGCGATCAGTTTGCACCTGAACTGCAAGATCGCTTGGATGGCATCCTTAGAACCGCAGCGGTCAATGTCATTGAGCGCAACCGACTGACTTTAGAAGAGCCCAGCGCCTTCTGGGCTGTAGATGTCGATTCTACCAATCGCTACTATGCCACTGGTAATGCCAGGGGGGAGGTGCATCTGTGGAGCGCTGATGGCCAGCTGCTGCATACGCTATTGGGCCACGAGAAACGCATCCGAGCAGTGCGATTTTTCCCGGATGGACAGCACCTGATCTCGGCCAGCGCGGATCGCAATATCAAACTGTGGACAGCGGACGGACAGCTCGTCAGAACGCTGCGTGGGCATACCGACGTGGTCACGGATGTAGCCGTGTCACCAACAGATGACACGCTGGTTTCAGGAAGCAGCGATCACACCGTCAAGCTTTGGCGAAAAGATGGCACCCTGCTAAAAACCTTTTTAGGTCATGTCGCGCCGGTAACGGCTGTTGCCATCAGCCCAGATGGCGATACGATCGCCTCGGCAGGCGAAGACTTGTCGATTAGGCTATGGTCCCGAGACGGCGAACTGCTTAAAACATTCCGAGGGCATACGGGCGCGGTTGTTGATATCGACTTCAGCGCAGGTGGCAGTATGCTCGCTTCTGCCAGCCGCGATTCAACCATTCGCTACTGGAATGTTGAAACAGGTGAACAGCTCCAAACTTTGCAGAATCACGAAAGCGACGTTTTGGCTATAAACTTCAGCCCTGACGGTAAACAGCTAGTCTCCAGTAGTCGCGACAAAACGCTGCGACTATGGAATCTTAAAGGCGAGCTGATTGATACCTTAAGAGGCCATCAAAGCCGAGTCTGGGCCGTTCGATTCTCGCCCGATAGCGAACGCATAATCAGTGCCAGTTCCGATAAAACCGCCAGGGTCTGGGATCTGACTAATCCGCTGCAAACTAGATTTTTGGGACCCAGTGCAGGCATTATTGGCATCGATGCAAACTCAGATGCTTCGTTAATAGCGGCTGCCAGCGACGATAAAGAGCTGTATGTGTGGAGTCGTAAAACTGGCAGGTTGCTGAGGCGCTTTCGTCATCAGGACGCTGTTTTGACCACTGCCTTTAGCCCGGATGATTTGCTGCTGGCAACCGGCAGCTGGGACGGTTCAGCCAGGCTTTGGTCCTTAGACGGAGAGCCACAGGCCGTTTTAAGCGGTCATACAAAAGCGGTTTGGGAAATTGCGTTTAGTCCAGATGGTCAAACGATTGCGACCGCAGGCGCTGATAACAAAGTGAGGCTATGGGACCGGCAAGGGCAGTTGAAAGACGTATTTTCTGGTCATAGTGGTGAGGTTCGTTCAGTGGCATTTAGTCCAGACGGCCAGTTTTTACTCTCTGCCAGTTTGGATGAAACGGTGAAGCTATGGGATGTAGAAGGCCGCATCCTGAGAATCTTTAAAGGCGATCAACAGGGCAGTGAAGGCGGCTTTATCGATGCCAGCTTTAGTCCTGATGGGACGCTTGTGGCGGCGGCTGGCTTTGATAATATCGCTAGGATTTGGACAGTAGATGACGGTGAGCTGAAGACCACTATAGAGGGGCACGAGGCAGAGGTACGTTCTGCGCGCTTTAGTGAAGAGGGCTCGCAGGTGGTGACCGCTGGAGGTGATGGTCAGGTAAAGATTTGGACCCCCGATGGGGAGCTCGTTGCAACGCTAGCCGGTGAAGGTGAGGCGGTGTGGGAAGCGATGTTTGTGGAGGGCGATCGCACAGTAATCGCTGCTGGTGAAAGCAATCAGGCTGTGCTTTGGAATTTGGACAGCGTACTTAGCGAGCAGGGATTGGTGAAGACAAGCTGCCAGTGGACGGCTAACTATTTGGAAACAAGCATGGCGGTAGAGAGTGATCGCGACCTATGTCAGGCCGTTTTGGAGTAAAAACATTCACAAGCCCCGACAAAACTCGCTAAAGTAAAGGAACGTTAACTTTCTTAAAACACGGGCCGGTTTGCTATGCGCGTACTTTTGATGACAGGAAAAGGCGGAGTGGGTAAAACCTCCGTCGCGGCAGCAACCGGTCTGCGCTGTGCAGAAATGGGTCACAAAACGCTGGTCCTTAGTACAGACCCGGCGCACTCGCTTGCCGATAGCTTTGATACTGAACTGAGCCACGACCCTAAAGAACTTAAGCCGAACCTGTGGGGCGCAGAGCTGGACGCGCTGCGTGAGCTAGAAGGGAACTGGGGCGCAGTGAAACGCTATATCACGCAGGTATTACAGGCCAGAGGGCTAGAAGGTATTGAAGCCGAAGAACTAGCCATTTTGCCAGGCATGGACGAAATCTTCAGCCTTGTGCGTATGAAGCGTCATTACGACGAAGCTGAATTTGACGTACTGATTATTGATTCTGCGCCCACAGGTACCGCGCTTCGCCTGCTCAGCTTGCCCGAAGTAGCCGGCTGGTATATGCGCAAGCTATACAAGCCCTTTCAGGCCGTTTCTACCGCGCTGCGTCCGCTCGTAGAACCCCTTTTTCGTCCGGTAGCCGGTTTCTCACTGCCGACTAAAGAGGTCATGGATGCGCCCTATGAGTTTTACGAGCAGCTAGAGGCGCTAGAGAAAATTTTGGCTGACCCCACCATCACTTCGGTACGGCTAGTGACTAACCCAGAAAAGATGGTGATCAAAGAATCACTCAGAGCGCATGCTTACCTGAGTCTGTACAACGTTGGAACGGACATGGTAGTCGCTAATCGCATTATTCCTGAGAGTGTGAGCGATCCGTTCTTCCAGCGCTGGAAAGATCAGCAGTCAATCTATAAAGCGCAAATCCATTCCAACTTTCATCCGCTGCCCGTGAAAGAAGTCCCGCTGTATTCTGAGGAAATGTGTGGCATTGATGCGCTCAATCGCCTGAAAGAAACCCTGTACGGTGATGAGGACCCCGCTCAGGTTTACTACAAGGAAACCACTTTGCGCGTTGTTCAGCAGAATAATGATTACAGCCTAGAAGTGTATCTGCCAGGCATTCCAAAAGACCAGGTAGAGCTGAGTAAAACCGCTGATGAACTGAATATTCGCATTGGCAACCATCGCCGTAATCTGGTGCTGCCTCAAGCGCTAGCTGCCCTCAATCCTGCGGGCGCTAAGATGGAAGACGACTACCTCAAAATTCGCTTCGCAGCGGCGTAGGGGAGGACTTTTGTAGAGATCTACAAGACACCTTGAGGATAAGAAAACGATGACTGACCGTTTAGATCAGGTTGAAGCGCTATGTGCAAGCAATACTAAAGCGCTGGATGTGCTTATCCCTGCGGTTGATGCGGTGAGTCAGCGAGTTTTGCAAATGGTCGAGTCAGGGAATCACCGGGATTTACGGTATGAGCGGAGATTCCTGCGAATAACTGAGGTTATGGAGCACATGGGACAGCAAAATCAGCAAAGCATTAACAGCCTTGCTCAGCTGATGGATAGGTTGTCTTAGACAACGGAGCGCTTAGCTGAATCAGCTGAAGCGCGGCGCCAAAAATCTGCTGAAAACGAAGCTCGCTTTGAGATTTTGTTGGTAGAAGCGAGAGCCGACCGACAAAGAGCTGCTGCCGAAAGAGAAGCGCAGCGTCTAGCGGATGAAGCTGCGCGAGAAGAGCGACGGCGAGTGGACGAAGCAAATAGAAGAGAGTGGCATCTGCAAGTGACGGCGCAAAATGAAGCCATTCGCGCTTTGCTGATGCAGTTGGCAAATAACAGCGGGCGAATAGATCGACTTGAAGCTAGCTAGCTAGCGCCTGAGTTTTGTCCGAGTTTCGATCAATTTAGCAGTAGCTCACCCAAATTTCTGACTTTGTTTGATTTGCGTGAGCATCATGTCTATAGAAGTTGCAGGCTGCTGACAGCTGAGCCCTTTGCACACTAACCCGACAGTTCCAGAGGGCAAACTATCTTCTGCGCGAACCACCGCCGTAGGCAAACGCTGCTGCGATAGATAATCCAGCTGCTCTGCGCTTGTGCGAATCAGGGTGGGATGGATAAACCAATCTAATCCGCTCAGCAGGCTAGGACAGGCTCGCGGCGCTTTCTCGATGACGGTGCTAAAAGCCTGTAATGTCTTTTCTGCCTGCGTGAAATAATCCAGATTTTCGGTAAGCAAGAACAGTCGGACCAGTGATACCACGGCAGCACCATTGGCAGAAGGCACCGCGCTGTCTTGATAGTTACGCTCTTGCACAATCAATTGCTCGCTGGTGGCGTTAATATAGCCCCCTTGCTCGCTGCCAAGCCTGTCGTCAAACTGGGTTTGAAGCGCGATCGCACTTTCTAACCAATCCGCTGCCATCGGCACATAGTCTGCAAAGCTCAAGCAGGCCTGCTGAATATCTAGCAGGGCCTTAATCAGCAGCGCATAGTCCTCGGCCTGCGCTGCCACCGCAACCTCGCCATCGTAGTTCAGTCGATACAGCGTATCGCCAACCTGCTGGTATTGCTGAATGTAGCCAGCGGTTTCAATCGCAAGCACCAGATAGTCTTTCCGCTGGAAAGCGACTGCCGCCTTCGCCAGTCCTGAAATCATCAGGGCATTCCAAGCCACGATCATTTTGGTATCAGTAACGGGTGGAATGCGCCTACCAGGCCATATTTTGCCCTTCGCCATTTGCGCATCTACAGCCGGTTCAAACAGTGGCGTGTCGTGCTCAAAAGCCCCGTAGCGTAATCTAAACAGCTTGTCTAGCGCGGTTTCTATTGATTCACTAAGTACACCACTTTCGGTTCGCTGTAGAACGTTTTTGCCTTCAAAATTTCCTGCTTCGGTGAGCGTAAAGGCGGCAGCCAGCTCACTCAGCTGGGTCTCGCTGAGCAGCTTGGCCAGCTCTGCGTAGGCCCAAACGTAAAAGTCGCCTTCTTCAGGTTCGAGCGCATCCTCACTGGTAAAACTGTCAGCGTCTTGAGCGGCGTAGAAGAATCCAGCAGGCGATCGCATCTCTCGCTTCAGCCATGCCACCGTTTTATCGACTGCGCGCTCAATCGCGGGAATCTTCTGGCCGCTCAGCTGGTACTCTGCTAAAAACTCTAGTATCAGCCCATTGTCGTAGAGCATCTTTTCAAAGTGGGGCACCGTCCAGGTTGGATCGACGGTATAGCGATGAAAGCCACCCGCCACGTGATCAAAGATGCCGCCTTTTACCAGGCTGAGTGCGCGCTGATGGGCAAGGTGCCATCCGTCGATTGGCGCATTTGCCGCGTCATCTGCTGCGCTGTGGTCGAGCAATCGATCGCCCTGCAGCACCAGCCTGACATAGGGAATCATCGGAAACCGGTTGCCCGTATCGAAGGGCATGAGTGTTTTAGCGCAAGCGTAAATTCCCGCATTTAGATCCGCTGCGTTTAAATCACCTGCGGCGAGCTGTGCTGATTGCTGAAGGCCGCCAAGTATTTGAGATCTTACCTGGGCGACTTTGTCCGGGGCGTTGTCGTATTGCGATCGCAGCGCTTCCAATATCTGCAAAAATCTGGGCCGACCATAGCGCGCCTCCACTGAGAAATAAGTCCCGCCGTAAAAAGGCACCCGGTCATCGGGCGTTAAAAATATATTGAGTGGCCAGCCGCCCTGCCCCGTAATCATTTGCAGCGCCTGCATGTAAATGCTGTCAATGTCAGGGCGCTCTTCTCGATCGACCTTGATTGGCAGAAAGTAGTCATTCAGATAGCTCGCAATCTCCGTATCTGAAAAGGCTTCTCCTTCCATCACCGTGCACCAGTGGCAGCTAGAGTAGCCAATCGATAGAAAAATCGGCTTATTGTCTGTCTTTGCCTGCGCAAGCGCCTCGTCGCACCAGGGCCACCAGTCCACCGGATTCTCAGCGTGCTTTCTCAAATACAGGCTGCTGCTGTGAGCCAGTCGATTTGCCATGAGTCTTCAGCGCGAAGGATAATCGCAGTGTATCGCAGCCACCCAGTCATAAATATTAATGCCGTAAATATCTATGGGGTGCTGATTTTTCGACCGTAATGCTCTATTTTTGAGAATTAATGTACCTACGGTTTATTCGCTGAATTACTCAGCGGTATTAACCTCAGGCTGCATCTATCACCCATTTCATTTAGCTTATCTACTGAGAAGCGAGTATCCCCTGTGACACAATCTCCTATCCCCCCTGAGATCAACAACGACGAACGTAGAAACACGCCTGCTACCGGGCCGCTTCGTCCGCTTGAGTTCGATGAGATGGTGGCGCTTTTTGTCGCCTTTTTGTCGCTGGGTGGTGTGCTTTTTTGGGGGCTTACGCGTTCTAATGCAAGCTTGTTTAGTGATACGCCGCTGTTGAGTGGTCCGGTATTGACTGAGCCTCGTGCAGATGAACCCGAGGCGCTTACGGACGCAGGCACAGAAGAAAGTTTGCAGGCCGATAGTGCCCTCAATCCAGCAGCGGCGCTGGCGGATGAAGATGATCCTGAGGACGTGTCGGCTGTCAGTCAGCTGTCGGCTAGGGCTGCGGCCAGACGTGAGCGCCTAGCGGCTAGAAAGCCAATTTGGGAAGATATGAGAGATGGCATGGTTGGCGCTGCGGCTGGCGTGGCTGGCGTTACGGCAACAACAGACAGCGCCACGGCTGCTCTGGATGCCGATTCAACTGACGCTGCAATTGAAACTGAGCCTCCCGCTGCTGAAACTGAAGTGCCAGATATTGGTGCCATTATTCCAACGCCTTCAGAAGCTGCGACAGCGCCGCCTCAAGATGCCATCGTTTTTAACGACGTGCCCGAAGATCACTGGGCTGTGTCTTACATCGATGCGCTCAGCAGCCGAGATCTGATCTCTGGTTATGACGACGGTACCTTCAAACCCGATCAGCCGGTTACCCGCTCTCAAATTGCCAACATTGTCTCTAGAACATTCGATTTGACTGCCGATAAAGAAACGCTAGAGTTTACGGATGTTGCCGCCGACTACTGGGCTAGAGAATCTATCGGCGAAGTCGTCAGAGGCGGCTTTATGACTGGCTTTCCTAACGATGAGTTTCAGCCAAACCAGCCTGTGACCCGTGCACAGGCGCTGACAACCCTGGTTACAGGATTAGGCATTGAAGCGCCGACGAATGTTCAGGCTACGTTAGACCGATACGACGATGCGAACGCTATTCCCAACTGGGCAAACGAAAAAATGGCCGCTGCGACGGCTGGTAGCCTGGTGGTTAACTATCCTGCCGTTGCCCAGCTAAATCCAACGCAGCCCACAACCCGAGCGGAGCTCGCAGCGATGATTTATCAGGCCCTAGTTAGAGAGGATATTGTGGATGCTGTTGAGTCTGAGTATGTGGTGAAGCCGTAAGCGCCTTGGCTGTGAGTTTTTCTGTTTACTGAAGCGTGGTCGCCTGCCTAGATTCCATCCACCAGGCGATCGCAGCCCAGCCGAGTACAATTGCTAACGCAATACCAGTAAACTCTGTTACCCAGTGCATTAACCGGGTAAGGGGTACCAGCTTGCCGAGGAAGTAGCTAAGGCTGATCATCACAGCGGCCCAGGTCGCCGCGCCGATAGCGTTGCACAGCAAAAACTTGTGGTAGGGCATGCGGGTGATGCCTGCCAACGGTCCTGCGAAGACTCTCAGCAGCGCGACAAAACGACCAAACAGAACGGCCTTACCGGCACTTTGGCTGAATCTATCACGCACGCTCTCCAGACGTGTTTCAGACACCTTTAGCCACTTACCGATACGCACTAAAAGTGGCCAACCGCCATAGTAGCCGACTAAATATCCACCACTGTCACCGATAATTGCGCCGACTGTGGCGGCGGCAAAAACATACCAGACATCTAGCTCGTGGTTCCCTGCTAGAAAGCCACCAATCAGGGTGACCGTTTCTCCCGGAATGGGAATACCCATATTCTCTAACAAAATTCCACAAAACACCGCCCAGTAACCGTACTCGCGAGCGATGTCTTGCAGCATGTCCAACGGAATTAGCTCATCCATGTAGAATGCTCAAAAAATGTACAGCCATCTGCATTTATCGTTTTTGCTTTAGCTTGACCTGGCTTTTCAGCCTGATGATGCTTCAACCATAATTATTCCCTGAGGGCACTCAGTGCAAGTAGTGCCAGTTTGCTTTGTATCTTAAAAGACTGAAATCTAAAGATAAGAATCTAAAAACAAAAAATAATCGATACGTCTAAGTTAAACGTATCGATTAATCACGCTGGTGCGGTTTCTTGAATGAAGATATTCATCCGCTACTAACAAAAATATTTACGGTTGATGAAGTAGAACGCTTAAGACTTAGCAAAGCTCGCCATAGAATTAGTGCCCAGCATCTCGCTGGGAAACGTGGGCAGATCAAGATCGCTGTTTCCACCCTTGCGGCTGCGCATAGCTAAGCGATAGCTGGTGCTTTGTAGTTCGGCTTGCAGTTCACGATTTTCTTGCTGAATTCTGGCGACCCGGTCTTTAACCGCTTCCATCCGTTCTGCAAATTTCTCTTTGTATACTCTCGGCAGCTCTTGAACGACCTGCTCTAGCATTCGCGTGCGGTCTGTGAGTTCCTGAGTCGTTTGGCGCAACTGGTGCGTTTCTTCGTCGCGCTCTTCAATCTGCGCCTGGTAGAAGGTGACCTGCTCTTCAAGCTTGTGCATTTGGTCTCTGAGCGATCGCACTTCTGCCTGGTGCTGTTCAGAGACTTCTGGCGTGGGCAAAAAGTCTTGATTTCCTTTAACCAGCCGAAACAGCTCCTGCGATAGCTGCTGTACTAGCTGGTCGCGCATCTCTAATTCTTCTTTTAGCCGAGCGACTTCTGTTTGAGTGCTAAGGCCAGTACTGCTCGTTGATTGGACCACGTGGAATCTTTCTCCTAACCGCTGAAGTTATGAAGCCGTTTTAGAGGTATATCACGGACAAAATAGGCCACGAAACCTAGTGAAGACGGAAAAGCGCCTACTTTAAAAGACAAAACCCAGTGCGTAGAATTACCACTGCACTGGGCTTATCTTTTAGGTTCGTATGCGGGTCAACGGGTGATAAAGGCTAGCTATCGATGAAAGGCTAGCTGTCTAGACGCCAATCTACGATCCAGGCGGTGCCGCTGACTCGGTAGCTTCAATCTCGCCGCCGCCTTCGCTTTCTTCAGAAGGCTCTTCAAACAGAATGGTCAAATAGCGAATGACTTCTTCATTGAGACGCATCGCACGTTCCATAGGTGCGATCGCGGTGCCAGGGGCGGCATAGTTCATCTGAATGTAGATACCTTCGCGGTGACGGTTAATTTCATAAGCTAGGCGGCGTTTGCCTCGGTGCTGAGTTTCTAAATCGGTTGCGCCAGCTTCTGTCAGCATGTCTTGGTACGTACTGATGGCCTGATCAACGGCTTCGTCGCCGAGATCGGGGCGCAAAATGTACATGGTTTCGTAAAGCGTGCTCATAACTCTAAGATTAAGATCCTTGTGGTCATCATGGCCTTTGCTCGTGCTACCTCATTGGATCTACTCATTAAGCACATTATTAGGCAGATAGGAGATCCGACATGGCGGTAGCACCCGCAAAAGCAAGGACTTACAATCATACCAACATACTGACCTTTCTAAACATATGACGCATCGCTATGTTCGAGTTCAATCGTCATCGGGACAGGTCCTGTACGGTTTATTGCAAGCCGACCGTCACGTCAAAGTCTTAGATGCACCGCCCTGGCGTAACGGCCAAATGACAGATCAGCTGGTTGCGGTAGACAGCTACACGCTGCTAGCGCCCTGCGCTCCTTCTAAGATAATTGCGGTAGGCCGAAACTATGCCAAACATGCTGCTGAGTTTGGCAATGATTTGCCTCAGCAGCCGCTGCTCTTTATGAAACCGCCGACATCAGTGCTGGCGGCCGATGGTGCGATTATGTATCCTCCCCAGTCGCAGCGGGTGGACTATGAGGGTGAGCTGGCGATTGTAATTGGCGATCGCACCCGCAACTGTGAACCGATAGAAGCTAGAGGCAAAATATGGGGCTACACCATAGCCAACGATGTCACCGCTCGCGACTTGCAAAAGCAAGACAACCAGTGGACTAGAGCCAAAGGTTTTGATTCTTTTTGTCCTTTGGGGCCCTGGTTTGTCAGGGAAATACCGGTCGGCGCTCAGCTACAGACATTTGTAAACAACGAGGAAACGCCCCGACAGTCGGCCTCTATCGCTAACATGATTTTCTCGCCGGAGTATCTGGTTGCCTACATCAGCCAGACGATGACGTTGCTGCCGGGCGATGTGGTGCTAACAGGTACCCCTGAAGGGGTGGGTCCGGTGAATATGGGCGATCGCATCCGTATCGAAATTGAAGGTATCGGCTGTCTGGAGAACACCGTGCACTTAGCTGCACAAAACGAAGCGCCAGTCTCAAAAGAGCTGGCGCTTCAGTAGCACGGTTCTAAGGCAATGCTTCAAGGTAGCCTTGACGACATTCGACCACTAGGTGAGAGTTGTCGTGTCTTAGTTTTCTAAGGCAGCTGCATGTTAATCGCGTCTGAAACCGTTGGGATTTCAGCATAGCGACCCATCACCGATTGAGCTACACCATAGATAACGATAGCCATTCCACCCAAGAACAACGCGTTCATGATTGTGGGACCTAGCACAGCAATACTTGCCAGTCCGAGAATGCTCATCGCCAAACCGCCGACAGAAATAACGAAGCTTACCAGGATAGCCTGGAGCACGTTGAATCGAATAAACCGGCTAATGCTAGTGTTTTGTACAACAAAGGCAAACAGCGCAACAAAAACGGCCAAGCCCAAAAAGCGACTGCTCTCAATCATAATGAAAGGTGTCAGCGGCAGCAGCAGCAAAAAGAAGAGATTTAAGACTTCAGGTGCTTGCTCACCTAAGAAGCCAAAAAAAGCGCCACCGACACCTAAGGCTGATGTCAGTGGCATGACATAGGCTAAGGCTGCAAAGGCTCTATCTAGAGCAGTTGCGGAACCATTCATAACAGACTCCCTTTAGAAAAACAGTTTGAAAAAACAGTGGCCAAATTCCAAAAACAGGAAAAACAGTGACAAAAGATAGCTTGGCTATGCTGAGTTAGCGTATGACTTAGCATAGCTTATTAGCACCGATGGCTTAATCCTTCGAAAGGCCCGCGCAGCCCGTAAGGCCCTCAAAGTGCAAAACGAAGCGAAATAAACCATGTGCTCTAAGGCAGGCTACAAGCCATGCTTTCAGTCAAACTATGGCGGCTCAGGTTAGGCGCTCAGATTATGTGCTCAGGTGACTTATCAATCGCTTAGCTCGGCCACCCGAAAGCCCATGGTGCATTCATACTGCATCGGTCCACCTTCCAAAGGTTTGTCGATCGGGCGACCACATCTGAGTCGACCCTCCTGCCAGCGAGGTTGACCGCTCTGACTGGCCATTGGGCAGGTCTGGCAAATCTTTCCGGGGGTTACCAGCTTGTTGTCGATCAAAATGACTAACATCGCTCACCGCTCCCTTTTCCAGATAGTACTTTTATCTTAAGCTACCCAGAGAGAGAATCTGTATGAAGTACTACACCCTTAATGCTTCCATGATTAAACGGCTATCAAATGAACAGTTATTAAATAAACAGCTACGGCGTCTGCACTGGCTTGTCAGTAGACACTTGCGGTGTACGCTCTTTGTCGGCTCTTTTCGGTTCTTCTTCACCCATAGGCTGTTCGCTCTCTGCCTTCTGAAGCTTGGGTAAAAGCTTCGGCTTGGGCGTTGGCTTTGACTTGTTACCTGCGTATTCTTCCGTTCTCAAATGTGTGGGGCGAGCCTGGTCGTAGGCCATCTGGAGCGCCGCTGCGGCAATCGTGCGAATGTCGTATTCTTCGCCTAGCTGAGAAACAATCGGTAAAAAGGATGCCAGGCGCTCGCTGGTGACCGCTTCACGTACGCGGGTCTGTAGCTTTTCAAGATGGCGAGCGGCAATTTGTGCCTGGGTTGGTACTTTGCAATATTCAACCTTTTTGTTAAACCGCTTCTCTATTCGTGAAATCTTGTACTTCTCTAGCGGCATCACGATCGAGACTGCCCGGCCTTCCTTCCCAGCTCGGCCCGTACGACCAATGCGATGCACGTAGCTATCCAGGTTGTCAGGCAATTCGTAATTAATTACATGAGTCAGGTCATCCACATGAATGCCGCGAGCCGCGATATCGGTTGCGACAACCCATCTTACCTGCCGCTGCTTAAACCTTTGCAGCAATCGCTCTCGCTGCGACTGGGTTAAATCGCCATGGTATTCATCAGCGCTATGTCCAGCCGCCTGTAGCTGACGGGTCAGTTCTGCCGCTGTGCGCCTTGTCCGTACAAAGATAATGGCTGACTCAGGATCTTCCATTTCTAGAATGGGCATCAGCGCTCTAGGCTTGCTCCAGCCAGCGGGTACAACGTAAGCAATTTGCTTGATTCGCGCAGTAGACGTCTTTTGCGGCTCTACGCTGACAGTCACCGGAGACTTTAAGAAGCGCGTAGAGAGCTTCTGAATCGCTGGCTCCATCGTGGCGGAGAAAAAGGCCGTCTGACGTTCGTCTGGCGTATGAGACAAGATTTTTTCAACATCTTGAATAAAGCCCATATTCAGCATTTCATCGGCTTCGTCCAGCACCATCATGCTCAGCTGGTCGAGTACGAGCCCACCGCGTCCGATCAGGTCAATAACGCGACCCGGCGTGCCAACAACAATCTGAGAGCCCCGGCGCAGTCGATGCAGCTGTCGGTCGATAGACTGGCCGCCGTAGACTGCTGTGACGTAGATTTTGCGGTCGGTATTAAAGCTTTCCATCGCCTGACTCACCTGCATGGCTAGCTCACGGGTTGGGGTAAGCACCAGTGCTTGGACGTACCGATTAGACGCATTGATTTGCTCTAACAGTGGCAGAGAAAAGGCTGCCGTTTTGCCGGTACCCGTTTGAGCTAGGCCTACAATGTCGTGCCCAGAGAGCAATTGGGGGATAGACTGCTCCTGGATCGCGGTTGGCTTATCAAAACCCATCTTTTTGAGGTGGGTCACCTGTGGGGTAGAGAGTCCTAAATCGGCAAAGGAAGAGGTCATTGCGGTTTTACTGGGGGTGGAAAAGTTGAAAATGTGGCTAGAAGTGCCAGGTAGAGCGTAGTGGGTGGGCGGAGTACAGCCGCCCTCAAGGCCCATGACGAGCTGCGCGCTTGCAGAAGAAACGGGCCTTTCTCCCAGGCCTGCTGAGGCCTCACACGTCTCAGAGCTTTTGCGCGCCTCGATGGGTACGACAGCCCCAAAAAGGTCATAGGTGTCCGCTGCTTCGACAGTGACAGGAACCAGTTGGCCCAGAGCGGAACTGCCTTTGACGTATACCAGCCCATCTACGTCAGGCGCAAAGCGAGCACTGCGGCCAATCAGCTCGCCTGTTGACGGATTTTCTTGCTCTATGAGCACGTCCACAGTACGACCGACTTCTGCCTGATTGCGCCGGAAAGAAATCTCCTGCTGAGCGAGCATAAGCGCTTCTCGGCGAGCTTCTTTAACGACTTGCGGAACCTGGTTGGGCAGGCCGTACGCCGCAGTTCCTTCTTCAGGCGAAAAGGTGAATACCCCGACATGATCAAATTCGTGGCGAGTGACGAAGGCTTTGAGATGCTCGAAATGAGCGTCAGTTTCGCCGGGGAAGCCAACGATAAAAGTAGTTCGTAGTACAGCTTCGGGCAGCGCTGCTTTGAGGTTTTGAATAATGTCGTCGTTGACCTGACCCTGCCAGGGGCGGTTCATCGCACGCAGCATTTGGGGATGGGAGTGCTGTAGCGGTAAATCCAGGTAGGGTAGGAAGTTTTTGGTGTCTTGAATGGCGCTAATAACAGCGGGCGTGAGTCCGGTGGGATAGGCGTAGTGCATTCGCACCCAGGGCACATCGACTTTGCCCAGTGCTCTAATCAGCTCCGCTAGCTGCGGTTTTCCATATATATCAACGCCGTAGTTGGTCGTAATTTGTGAGATCAGAACCAGCTCTTTGACGCCCTGAGCCGCTAGCTGCTCGGCTTCGGCGACGATAGATTCGATAGGGCGCGATCGCTGCTTTCCTCTCAAATGCGGAATAATACAAAAGGCACACTTATAATCGCAGCCTTCCGCAATGCGAACGTAGGCAACGCCTTCAGAGGTAGTGCGGTAGCGAGGAACCGTCTCATCAGCAATATAGGTAGGTTCAGCTGAGACGGCCTTCACCCGTTCTCCTGCCTCTGCGCGTTCTATCACGTTGACGATTTTGTGATAGTCGCCCGTGCCAACTAGGGCGACGGCCTCAGGAATTTCCTCTAGCAGCTCGTCTTGAAAGTGTTGAGCCAGACAGCCGGTAATCACGATTTTCTTGTCGGCTTCGGCAAGCTCTACCAGCGTGCGAACCGACTCTTCACGGGCGGCTTGAATAAAGCTACAGGTGTTGACAATGACATAGTCCGCGAGCTCTTCGTTAGCGTCTACGCCGTAACCTGCCTTGACCAATAGGCCAAGCATATGTTCGCTGTCTACCCGATTCTTCTCACAGCCTAGGTGTGAAATCGCGACCGTGGGTTTGTGTCCCATAAAATACTCTCTAATGAAACTCAGTGCTCAAGCCAAATCTTCGATGGGTCCGAACTGACTATCCGAACTAATCATCCGAACCAATCGCTTGAGAATCCTTGATTTTAGAGGATGCACTGCCGGTATCTACTATTCGGATACCACTATCTATGAGATGAACAAGTCCCGCGAAGTCCCGCGACAAACCTTGCCACTTGTGGAAAAAAGGCAAAAAGGGCGGATTTGGAGCAGAAAATGTATCTCCTATGTAATGAATCATAACATAACTACACAATCGATGAGAGAAAAACGCATCATGGCAATGGCTGGCGATTTTCTGTTGATATGTTTTTAGGCAGTATGTTTCTAGTGCTCCAAAAATTCCGGCCTTAAACTCTCAACATTGGCTGTTAAGGTAGATCTTCAGATGCCTTTAATTGCCTTTAATTGCTTAGTTCCAAGGACTGAGTTCGATAGGCTGGCCTTCATCTGTTAGCGTTCGACTTGCCGAGTCTGAGATATCCCTCCCCGTGGCCCCAACTCAAAATATTACTCAAGATATTTTCAAGACCGCTAATCCTGCGATTGGTGTCGTTCATCTGTTGCCTTTACCCACTTCTCCCCGCTGGCAAGGTGATCTGAAAGCCGTGATTGCCCGAGCTGAGCAAGAAGCGACTGCGCTGGCTGCGGGGGGCGTGCATGGTCTGATCGTAGAAAACTTTTTTGATGCACCTTTTCCCAAGTCTCAAGTAGACCCGGTAGTGGTAAGTGCTATGACCGTTGTGGTGCAGCGCTTGGCGCAGCTAGTGCCTCTGCCAATTGGAGTGAATGTGTTGCGCAATGATGCTAGGAGCGCGATCGCGATCGCCACTTGCACAGGCGCCAAATTCATTCGTGTCAATGTGCTGACCAGCGTGATGGCAACTGATCAGGGTCTGATAGAAGGCGATGCTCACAGCCTCTTGCGCTATCGCCGCGAGCTGGGTGCAGATGTCAAAATATTTGCAGATGTGCTGGTTAAGCACGCTCAGCCGCTGGGCGATCCAAATGTTGCAACTGCTGTACAAGAGACCATTCAGCGTGGGCTTGCGGATGGGGTGATCTTGTCTGGTGGAATGACGGGTAAGCCACCGACCTTAGAAGATTTGCAGCGGGCGAAGCAGGCGGCAGGCGATGCCCCTGTGCTAATTGGTAGCGGCGCAGATTGGGATAATATTCCTCAGCTCATTCGTTTTGCTGACGGTGTGATTGTGTCAAGCTCGCTAAAGCGGAAGGGTGACATTGAGCAGCCGATCGATCCGATTCGGGCTCGGCAGTTTGTGACGGCGTTGGCAGAGGGTGTGGCAGAACGTGCGCTGGTCATAGAACCGGAGAGTCATTCTATGGCAGTTCGCTAAGATTGGTCTGAAGATTGGTTAGAGGCTTGGGTTCAGTGGTTGTTTACAGTAGCTCGCCGGTGACGGATCTTTTTTGATTGAGGGTACGTTTTGTCTAATGCGTTTTGTCTAAGCTGCCTCTTGCTCAGCTTGCTTTCATCTCTCTCAGCTTGCTCTCATTTATCTAAGCTTTCTCTAATAAATAGAAATAATCCTGCTGAAATAATCCTGCTTTCATAATTTGAGTAATATTGATATCTGAACCCTATTCCTATTCTTTCATCCCTTCGCTAGGCACTTTTTCATGAGACGTCGTCGTCAGGAAACACTTTGGATTCATAAGTGGTCGCGCCCGATCATTGCTGCGATCGCAACTATCGGTGCAATTGGTACTGGTTACCTCACTATGCTGCGGTTTTCCAATGCCTCTGCGGCCTGCGGAAGCGGCTGTGGCAAAGTCCTCTCTAGCGCTTGGGCGACTATCCTCGGTCAGCCTTTGACGCTATTTGGCTGTTTGGCTTATTTATCGATGCTGGCGCTGGCCGTTGCGCCCCTATTTGTCAGTCCAGAAAAAAACAAAGATTTGCGGATAAAGCTAGAGGGGCTAACCTGGCCGCTGCTGTTTGTCGGTGCTACCGGCATGATGATCTTCAGCGGTTTCTTGATGTATGTGTTGGCGACAGATATTCGGGCCGTCTGCCCTTACTGTATTGGTTCGGCGCTGCTGACGGTGAGCATGTTTGTCGTGACGCTATTGGGTCGTCGCTGGGATGACCGGGGTCAGCTGCTATTTTCAGGGGCCATTATCGCCATGGTGTCTCTAGTCGGAACTTTGGGCGTGTACGCCGCGCCCGGCGGTCCGTTGAGTTCGGGCTCTCAAGCTGCGCTTACTCAACCCGGTGACGGCGTAACCGCGCCGATTACAAATTCTTCTGGAGAAGCTGAAATTGCGCTAGCCAAGCATCTGACCGACATTGGGGCCAAAATGTACGGCGCGTACTGGTGCCCCCACTGTTTTGATCAAAAGCAGCTGTTTGGCAAAGATGCTTATCAGGCAATTCCTTACATTGAATGTGCGCCCGATGGTAAGGATTCACAAACCGCACTGTGTCAGAGTGTTCCTGAGATCACGGGTTTCCCTACCTGGGAAGTTAATGGCGAGTTTTTGTCTGGCTCGCAGAGCTTGGCAACCCTGGCTGAAGCCTCTGGTTACGACGGACCAACTGATTTCGTCAACTAGCTCGCCTGGGTAGCTCGTCTCAGAAAAACTGAAAGTAAAAAGCTCTTGGCGTGATGACATAGCCGGGAGCTTTCTTTTTGGGATGTTTTCTGCTTGGGATGGTCTGAGCCACCTTGAGCTGATGACTACCCGGCCCAGTGTGATTTTAGATCGAGCTTGGCAGATAGCTCACTGCGGATTTGGCGCATGATGGAGTCTTCGTCGAGGTCGGCTAAGATTTCGGTGACGACGGCTTTGGGGCCGCCTTTGCCCCAGGTCGCACCGTTAGCAAGGTAGGTTTTAGTGACTTGAGCGATCGCATAGGTAGAGACGCCAGAAACCGTTGCCTGTGCCAACGCGACCGACACATAGGGCGTTGCCATTAATCCGCCGGTTGGAATAGCCGCTGCTGCTAGCACGCTTTTTAGTCCGCTGAGGCCGAAAGTAATCGCCAGTTCGCTGATGGTCAGCCCACCCAAAGACACCGCAATCTTTTGCAATAGCTGCGTAGCCCCTCGCTGAGTCATTTCTAGGCCATATAGCTTTGCTAGCGCAATAATTAGCGCGACGTCAATGGCCGCGCCACTGATCAAGTCCACGACGGTGACGGGGTTAAGCGCTACGGCGATAGATTTGGTGATGACGGTTTTCCAGATGGTGTCGTCTGCGGCGCGATCGCGCAAAGCCAGCTTCTGTTCGACTACCCGCTCATTCACATCATCTGCATACAGCAGCGTATTCAGCGCCACTAGCGCTTTACCTTCGCGATGCAAAATCTCTAGAATTTTCAACTTCAGTGCGCTGACATCGGAAATTCCACGTTCTCGGTGCGTTTGCAGTGAGCCATCCGCCTGACGCACTGCCTGGACCACGAGCGGTGCGGCGGCGGCAGTGACGACATTCTCCGGCGGTAGCAAGCCGACTAAATGCTCTTCTCGCAGTTTGGTCAGAATCAGCGCTTGATTCCCTGGCGGAAATTGATCGATCTTGTTGAATACCAGCAGCACAGGTTTACCGGCCTGGCATAGTTCACTGAGCGCGTCATACTCTAGCTGTGTCAAATCGCCTGCAATGACAAAAAGGATAAGGTCGGCCTGACGGGCTATTTTATGTGCGATCGCCTGCCTTTGCTCACCCTCAACCTCATCGATTCCCGGCGTGTCGATCAGCTCAACTTGAGACGTAAACTCTCCTGAAAGCTCCGCTCTATAGATGTTTTTATCTGCCTCATCTACTTTCCACACAATGCCTTCAGCCTGCTGTGTGACGCCGTGAATGGGCCCGGTTTGAAAAATGGTTTGACCGACCAGCGCATTGAGTAAAGACGACTTCCCTCGGCCGACCATGCCAAACACTGCAATATGAATCACCTGATTTTTGAGCTTGTCAAGAACGCCGTGAAGGTGATTGATATCAGTTTCTAGGCCCGCGCGTTCTCTAGGGGAGAGATCAAGCTGGGCAATCAGTTTGGTGATGGCTGCGATCGCTTCTTGGTAATGGGCATCGTCGGACCCATCGGTCGATTTTAAGAATGAATCACCCATGAGGCTTCTGAATATTGAAAGGGTTTTTGTTAAGAATAGTCGGGCTAACCTAAGACTTTGGGTGTGGAAAACCCTCCCTCTAACCAAACTGATTCTGATGCCCATTTCTGGAAAAATAGACGTAACGCATGAAGGCACGATTACGAAAACGATATCAATCAAGCGATATTGATAAACGTGCGAGAATGCTACCACCCCTTTTACATCAGTCTTTTTACTGTGAGTGCCTATGGAGTTTGAAAGTACTGCCCAGCAGGCCTGCTACAAGCGCATCGTGCCCTGGATGCAAGATCTGTTTGGTGAGGCCGCTGTTCTGTTTGAAGACGAGCCCCTATTCATCATTACGATTGGCTCGGCTGTGGCCTCTACTCGCGTAGTCCCCTGGGGCGAAAACGACGCGCTCATTACAACGCGCTCCTTTGTGGTTACTGATGTTAACGTGACGCCAGAACTCAGCTACTACCTGCTACGTGCTAACAACGGTATTCACTTTGGTCGCTTTGCCCTAGATGGCGAAAATGACATTGTTTTTGAACATAGCCTGGTCGGCTCTACCTGTGACCAAATTGAGTTGAAACACTCTGTAACTACGGTTATTCGCATTGCCGATGATTACGACGACGAAATTGTCGCGCGTTGGGGCGGGCAAAGGGCGTTGGAACGCTGGTCTTCTAACTGAGTGATGGACTTTCGCTGTCCGCCTCTTATGTTGGTGCTATTGTTCCTCTTCTACAAAAAACTATGTATTATTCGAGCCCCTCTAGGTGTAAAAACTTAGAGGGGTTCCTATAGTAAATGTCCTAATGCATTAGGACATTTGCGCAGAAGCGTTGCTTACCTGCTATGGGTTGTAGCTTTTCGTAAGTGTCTTAAGCAACGCTTCAAAAGCTGTATCGTTCCAAGGCCGATCTCCCGAGCAATTAATCGAACAATTTGTAGAGCAGTGTCTCTCATGACGCGTAATTTTTCTAGGCAACACCTACGCGGACGCTCTTTTGTAGGCCAAGACCTGACGGGCGCAGACTTTAGCGGTGCGCAAATTCAGGGGGCTAACTTTACGCGCGCTGATTTAACAGGCGCTAATTTTGAAGGGGCGATCGCCGGGACTCGTATCGGTGCGATCGCAGTCATTCTGATCCTTTTGTGCCTCACCAGTGCTGTTACCGGGCTGCTTGGGCTAGGCTTTGCCGATACCGTCAATACTGAATACTTCGAGTATTTAGGCCCTCGCGATGCGATTCATGCCTTTTTTCTCTTTTTGACATTTGGCATTGTGCTATTTCGTTGGCACTTACTTGCAGCGGTTGTCGTTACTTTGTTTTGCGCTATTTTCAGCTGGGCGAGCGTACTAGGCTGGGCGTATCTTCAGCATTACGATTTGCTCGAAGTGCTTCTAGGACACGATACAGACGCCATTGCCGTTTTAGAGACGTCTGTCATTTTTTGGGCTGGGCTCAGTGCGCTACCAGGGTTTTGTGGTGTCTTAGCGGCCAGCGCTCACTTTCAATCGGCACGAAGACCGCTAATAGGGCGCTACGAGCTGCTGACACTAGCCGTCATGATGACGGTTGCTATGCCCGGTGCATTTGGTTTGCCCGGTGCATTTTCGCAGGCGAATGCGCTGATAGATACCGGTATCCTTTGGTTCATGAGCGTGCATGTGACTCGCCAAATCCTAGCAGAAAATTCGCACTATTCCGGGTTGCGTTCTGTGGCACTGGCCTTTGCTGCCTGGCGCGGCACGCGTTTTTACAAGGCACAGCTGTCTCAGTCTAGATTTGCGGGCGCTCGTCTCAATGCCATCAGCCTGGTTCGTGCAGACCTGACCGGGACGTGTTTCTATGAGGCCCGATATTTAGACTTTGCTCGTGCTGGCACCACCTTGTTGCATCAGCCCAATGTTCGTCAGCTGCTGGTAACCCAGCGAGGCATAGGCCAAGACTACACAGGCTGTAACTTACGAGGCGCCTACCTTGTGGGTGCTGATCTGACCCAAGCTGACTTTTCTAAAGCTGACTTTTCGCAGGTGAATGCGACAAATGCTGATTTCAGTGGGGCCAATTTCAGTCAGTCGCAAGTGGTGGGGACACGCTTCTACGGCGCACAGCTGACGGGTTGCTGCGTAGAGGCTTGGAATATCGATTCGACGACTCAGCTAGAAGGCGTAGCCTGTGACTATGTGTATTTGCTCTCAGGTCAGCGTGAGCGCAGACCTAGTTACGGCGATTTCCAGCCGGGTGACTTTACAAAGCTGTTTCAAGATGTGCTGCATACGGTCGATCTGATTTTTCATCAGGGCCTTGATATGTCGGCGTTTATGTCGGCATTTAAGCAGGTGCAAGCGGCGGGTGAGCTACGCGGTGAACCGATATCGGTGCGGAGCATTGAGAATAAGGGTGATGGGGTAGTGGTGGTAAAAGTAGAGGTATCTGAAAGGGCGAATAAGCCACAAATCCAGGCATCGTTAAATCAAGAGTATGACCAGGCTTTGCAGCGATTGGAGGCTCGATACCAGGCGGAGCTGGCGGCAAAAGATGAGCAGATCGAGCTGTATCGTCAGCATCGAAGTGAGCTATCTCAACTAACGCAGCTGTTGACGCAGTCGCGAGGTGCTCAGAGCGCTGCTATACAATCAGCCCAGCAGAGGCCTGCTAAGAGAGGTGTCCTCAGGCTGGGTGCGCCGGGTCCCTCAGGTATTCCTGTGACCTTGCAAGTGGGCAGTGAAGGCGCATTGCCCCAGCTTGAGGTGAGTGGACAACTGCCGCCTGTGGATGAGCTGTTGCAGCTACAGCGGCGCTGGCGACAAATCTATCTACAGTCGGCACAGCAGATGATGAGCCGAATTGATTTTCCTGCAGTACAGCTAACGAATGTCAGCTACACGGAATCGCTAGCGGCTTGCCATCAGATAGGACAGGCTTTAGCGGTGCGGATCAACCGTTGGTTTGATTCCGAAGCGTTTCAGCCCATTCGTGAGTCGTTGATGATGGCGCTAAGTGCAGATGAGTCTATTCAGCTGATTTTGCAAAGCGATAATGCGCAGATTCGGTCGCTACCGCTGCATGTGTGGTCATGGTTTGAGCGCTATAGCCGCGCAGAGCTGGTGTTAAGTGAGCTGACCTATTCGTCTCGGGTGCCCTCTGTGATGCCGCCGGCTAGCACCGAGCCTACTGATCCCACTGTTGAGGATAGCAAGGTGAAGGTGCTGGCAATTTTAGGCGATGGGAATGGGTTGGATTTGGCGGTTGATCGTACGCTGCTCGAAAGGCTGCCAGATGTGGATTTAACCTGCTTAGTAGAACCGGTGCGATCGCAGCTCAACGACAGCCTTTGGTCTCAGCCGTGGGATATCCTCTTTTTTGCCGGACACAGCACCCGTGAAAACACTCAACAAAAAATTCGCATCAACCCGGCAGAGGGCCTGACGCTGAGCGAACTTAAATATGCGCTGCGCAAAGCTACAGAACGTGGGCTGAAGCTAGCTATATTCAATGCCTGTGACGGACTTCATCTGTTGCAAGACTTACAGAAACTATCGCTGCCACCCACGATTGTGATGCGCTATCCCGTCCCGGATTTCGTGGCTCAGACCTTTCTTAAGTATTTTCTGTCTGCCCTTTCACAAGGGCTGCCGCTACACCTAGCGGTCCGCGATGCCCGCGAACAGCTGCAAGGTATAGAATCTCAGTTTCCGTTTGCCACCTGGTTACCGGTTCTGCATCAGAATTTGGCCCTGCCTCCGCTGACCTGGCAAACGCTCAAAGAAAATTGAACCGGCTGATTTGTAAAGACTGATTTGTAAAAAGGTCCGTCGAAAGGCTACAACCCATAGCCGGTAAGCAACGCTTCTACGCAAATATCCTAATGCATCATTTGCTATAAAAAGCCGTGGGCTGCTATAAAAAGCCGTGGGCTCCTTGGTAGAAGCGTCCACGGCTTTTTGTTTGCAAGATACTGTCCTAAAAACGCCTACCGGCCTACGCCGATATACTTGAATCCAGCCGATTCTAATGCTTTCTGGTCGAGGAAATTACGTCCGTCGATCATTACAGGGGCATTCATCAGACCGGCCATTTTGGCAAAGTCCAGATTCTTAAACTGTGTCCAGTCTGTTACGAGCACCATCGCATCGCAGCCGTCTGCCAAACGCTCAGGATCGGTTTCTACAATAACGCCCGATAAGCCTTGGCTTACCCCGCTCTGAGACACGATAGGATCATATGCTTTGACCTTTGCGCCCAGTCGATTTAGATTTTCGATCATGATTAGCGAGGGCGCGTCGCGCATGTCGTCTGTGTCTGGCTTGAAGGTTAGACCCAGCAGTCCAACTGTTTTGCCTTTCAAGATTTTCAGCACCTGCTGAAGCTTTTCAACGGTGAGCAACCGCTGACGCGTGTTCACGTTGATAGTGGCTTTTAGCAGCTCTGCTTCATAGCCGTAGTCATCTGCGGTGTGCACCAGCGCCGAGACGTCTTTAGGGAAGCAAGAGCCGCCCCAGCCGATGCCTGCCTGCAAAAATTTGCTGCCAATGCGAGAGTCTAAACCGATACCGCTAGCGACTTGAGTCACGTCTGCACCAACGCGATCGCAAATATTAGCCACTTCATTGATAAAGCTAATCTTTGTCGCCAAAAATGCGTTAGACGCGTACTTCACCATTTCTGCTGAACTCAGGTCAGTGGTCACAACAGGAACAGGCGCTGCATTCTGATCTTCCGCGAACTTCCGCTCTACGATTGGCGTGTACAGGTCCTTCATCATGCCCAGCGCTTTTTCACTGTTGCTGCCCAGCACAATGCGATCGGGGTTAAAGGTATCAAACACCGCCGACCCTTCTCTGAGGAACTCAGGGTTGCTGACTACATCGAAAGACGCGTCACCTTTGCGTTCAGCTAGGCCATCAAGCACAATCATCCTTACCCAGTCACCCGAACCAATGGGAACTGTGGACTTGTTCACAATCACCTTGTAGCCGCCGTTCAAATTCTCCCCAATGCCACGCGCCACCGCCTCTACATAGCGCGTGTCGCTCTCTCCAGTCGGTAGCGCCGGCGTTCCGACTGCTATGAACAAAATATCGCCGTGGGCCACACCTGCGCCGATGTCAGCCGTAAACTCTAAATTCCCAGACGCCATAGAAGACTTCATCAGATCAGAAAGGCCCGGCTCATAAATCGGGGACTGGCCCGACTTCATCAGCTGTACTTTCTCTTCGTTATTGTCTACGCAAATCACATGGTGACCAATGTGCGATAGACAAACACCTGTCACAAGGCCCACGTAGCCGGTTCCAATGACACATACACGCATGATTCTAATACTCTCTAAATAATTAAATGACTAAAGGCGATCGCCCAACCAACCCCGACGAAAACGTCTGATGAAACGCTTTAACAGAGCAGAAGCTTTATTCTCACGAATTGATCCTAAGAAGCCGTAGCTGTGGTCCCGCTGAGCTCTTTGCTAAGCGTCCCATTTGCTTCCATGCGTGCTCTAAAATCGGCAATGGTTTTTTCTAGCCCGGCCTGCAACTCAACGCTGGGCTCCCAGCCTAGAAGCTGTCTTGCTTTAGTAATATCAGGCTTGCGACGTTTTGGATCGTCTTGTGGTAGTGGTTCGTACTTTACCTTGACATTAGGATTGACCATTTTTTGGATGGTTTCAGCCAATTCCATAATGGTATACTCCCCCGGATTCCCAATGTTAACTGGGCCCGTTTGGTCACTATTCATCAGTCGAATGAAGCCTTCTACCAGGTCAGAAACGTAGCAGAAGCTACGGGTTTGGGACCCGTCACCGTAGATTGTCAAAGGCTGACCGCTAAGTGCCTGCACAATAAAATTACTCACGACTCGGCCATCGTTCTCAAGCATGCGAGGACCGTAGGTATTAAAGATACGTACGACTCGAATGTCTACATCATTCTGACGGTGGTAGTCAAACGATAGGGTTTCAGCCATGCGCTTGCCTTCGTCGTAGCAGCTGCGAATGCCAATCGGATTGACACTGCCCCGGTACTCTTCTGGCTGAGGATGTACTTCAGGGTCTCCGTACACCTCTGAGGTGGATGCCAAGAAGAACCTCGCTTTAACCCGCTTCGCTAGGCCCAGCATATTCAGCGTACCGAGTACGTTGGTTTTGACGGTTTTTACTGGGTTGTACTGGTAGTGAACGGGCGATGCCGGACAGGCCAAGTGATAAATTTGGTCAACTTCTAGCCGAATAGGCTCGGTGATGTCGTGCCGAATCATCTCAAAATAAGGATTGTCCATCCAGTGCACAATATTGCGCTTGTGACCGGTGTAGAAGTTATCGAGACAGATAACATCGTGTTTAGCTGACATCAGCCGATCAATAAGGTGAGAGCCGATAAAACCAGCTCCCCCAGTGACTAGAATTCTCATAAGAAGTGAATACCTGAAAGGACGCTGAGCGGTTTGAACCCAGATTTGAACCCAAAGCTGTTAAAAAATTAACAAAGATTACTGGTTCCTTCTAGAAAAAAGATGGATTTCACAAAAACTTCAACCGTCTCTATCAGTACCCAAAAATATTGATGGGTTATCAGGAAAAGGATACGCCACTACTGTAAGCAGCAAGGCTGTAAAGGGTCGCTTACGTTAGCTTCAACACCGCCATAAATGCTTCTTGCGGGACGTCTACTGTTCCAATGGACTTCAGTCGCTTTTTACCTTTTGCTTGCTTTTTCAACAGCTTCTTTTTCCGTGAGATGTCGCCACCGTAGCATTTGGCTAAAACGTCTTTACGCAGGGCTGGAATACTTTCACTCGCAATAATACGGCTGCCGATAGAGGCCTGTACCGGAATTTTAAACTGATGACGAGGAATCAGTTCTTTTAGCTTCTCGGTGAGGGCTCGGCCCACATAGTAGGCTTTATCGCGATGCACTATGGCGGCAAGTGGATCGACCGTATCGCCGTTAATTTTGACATCTAGCTTTACTAGGTTGTTCACCCGGTATCCAATCAGGTGGTATTCCATGCTGGCGTAGCCGCGCGATCGCGATTTCATTTGGTCAAAAAAGTCAGTAACCACCTCAGCGAGCGGCAGCTCATAAATTAGCGTGGTTCGCCCCGGCGTCAGATACTTCATATCTTGGAAATCACCTCGCCGGGTCTGGCACAGCTCCATCAGCGTGCCGACAAATTCCTCAGGCGTGATGATGTCCACGCGGACATAGGGCTCTTCAATTTTTTCTCGATACTGAGGCTCTGGTAGCAGGCTAGGGTTATCGATTTCGACGACTTCACCTTGAATCGTATGCACCCGGTAGATAACAGAAGGTGCAGTGGTGATCAGATCTAAGTTGTATTCACGCTCTAACCTTTCTTGCACAATTTCCATATGCAGCAGGCCTAAAAAGCCGCAGCGAAAGCCAAAGCCCATGGCGCTAGAGGTTTCAGGCTCATACTGTAAGGCGGCGTCGTTCAATCGCAGTTTGTCGAGGGCTTCGCGCAGGTCTTCATACTGGTCAGAATCTGTCGGGAATAGGCCGCAGAACACCATGGGCTTCGCTTCTACATAGCCTTCAAGCGGTTCTGGCGCAGGCGACTTAACCAGGGTAATCGTGTCGCCTACACGGGCATCTTCTACAGACTTAATGGAGGCTGCGATGTAGCCCACTTCTCCAGCATGTAGCTCATCTACTTTTACCTGCCCGGGTGAGAGCACGCCGAGCTCATCAATGTCGTACTCTTTGCCAGAGATCATTAGACGAATGCGATCGCCCTTTTTCACGACCCCATCCATCACCCGAAAATACACAATCACACCGCGATAGCTATCGTAATAGCTATCAAAAATCAGCGCTCGTAGGGGCTTTTGGGTTTGATCTTCTGGAGGCGGGACCAGATAAGTAATCGCTTCTAAAATTTCATCAATGCCAATGCCCTCTTTCGCTGAAGCCAGAACCGCATTGCTGCAATCTAGCCCTACCACTTCCTCAATCTCTTGCTTCACGCGTTCAGGATCAGCGCCTGGCAAATCAACCTTATTAAGGACTGGAATAATTTCTAAATCGTGTTCTATAGCTAGATAAACATTGGCTAGCGTCTGCGCTTCAACCCCTTGAGACGCATCGACAACCAGCAGAGCACCTTCACAAGCCGCCAGCGAGCGAGAAACCTCATAGGTAAAGTCAACATGCCCTGGCGTGTCGATCAAATTCAGCACATAGGCATCACCGTCGTTAGCGGCATAGTTCATGCGCGCCGCTTGGAGCTTAATGGTGATACCCCGCTCACGCTCAATATCCATAGAGTCAAGGAATTGAGCTTTCATATCTCGGGCGCTCACCGTCCCTGTCTTCTGCAACAGCCGGTCGGCCAGGGTCGATTTTCCATGGTCGATATGAGCAATGATAGAAAAATTGCGCAGCCGTGAAACAGGTACATCGGTCATGGAGAGGCCAATAATTAAGTCGGTAAAACGATGAAATCAAGCAGTGAAAATGGTTGAGAAACCTAAACTTATCTTAAATCCTATTGCCCGTGTGTGAAAACGATAGGTAAATCTAGAGGGCCAGTGGCGTATGACATCGCTGGTAACCAATGAGATGATGAAGATCACTGAAACTTCACATCAGAGAATGGGATTGCTAAAGATAGGCATCAAACTGGCCCTCATAGCTGACCTTCTGTTCACCGAGTAAGCAATAATACAGATAAGCAATTATCTTGATTAAAGCTAGATTGATTCTTCACTCACCCAAATTTAGATAGCTTGCTGTCTACTGCTGTTGACATTCTCACGGACCTATTCAGCCTCTAGCGAACTGTAATGCCTCGGTCTGCTCAATCTTCTTCCCTCGACTCCCCAGAAATAGAAGCGGTGCCCGATAGCGATCCGGTAGCACTGCTAAGTGGTGCTGAAGATGCCAGCGATGTGTTGGTGGTGACGCATACGCCTCAAGGCGAAATTCTTTCTATTCATTGGCCGCAATCAAAAGAGTGTCTAGATTGCGACGATTTGTCTGGGCGGTCGGTGTCGGTCTTATTTGGGCCAGTTGCTGTAGAGCCGTATCAGCTCCAGGTGCAAAAGGTGTTGGATCTAGGCACGCCCGTTTCATTTCAATGCGTGGTGCGCTGTGGCCAGCAGCCAGTCAGTTTTGAGTTTGTTTTAAGCCCGCTGCCGCTGAGCTCTTCGCTAGCGGATGACGACGTTTCACCCACTGTCGATCCAGCCCTGTTCTCCAGGTCATCCGAAGATGAAGATATGGAGTCCCGTCAAGGACTGGTCACTGGCATTGTAGGTGTAGGACGCCGCATTATTCCTCAGGTTGCTAATCTTTCTGAAGTTCGTTTAGCAAATCGCAACGGTGCTGGGGGCAGTAGCTACTATGGCTTGCTCTCCAGGGTCGCGGCTAACATTCGTAAAACGCTCGATATTCAAACTATTTGGCAGCAAACCGTAAACGGTTTGGGCGAAATGCTAGGGCTAGATCGCTGTTTGGTCTGCGACTATTCGCAGGCGATGCAAACGGTCACGGTCGTTGCGGAGTACTACCAGGCGACGCTGCATCCTTGCCTGGGTAAAACGTTTGACCTTGGTCTAAAGTCCGACTTTTTGGATACCCTGCAAAGTCTAGAACCCGTTATTTCTGATTTTGGTCAGGCGGCAGGTCACGACCCCTACACGGTGCTGACGGTCGCGACCTGCTATCAAAATGAGCCCAATAGTATTTTGGTGCTGCAGCAACCCCCCGGTTGCCCCTGGCAGCCGTTTGAAATTGAGCTGATTCAAGACTTGACCGATCAGGTGGGCACTGCGATCGCCCATGCCAAACTCTTCAATGCCAGCCAAAACATCACCCAGGAGCTGCGCACCAAGTCTCGTACTCTGCGTCAAACGAACGATCAGCTGCTGCGTAAGCACACCGAACTCATTGAAGCCAAGCGTCAGGCTGAAGAAGCCAAGCGTCAGGCCGAAGAAGCCTCTCGCCTGAAGAGCGACTTTTTAGCGAACACCTCGCATGAACTAAGAACGCCGCTGAACGGCATGATTGGCTTTTTGCGCCTCGTGCTCGACGATATGGCTGATGACGAAGCCGAGCGGATGGAGTTTATTCAAGAGTCCCACAACTCAGCGATTCATTTGCTGAATATCATTAACGACGTGCTCGATATTGCCAAAATTGAAGCTGGCAAAATGGACTTGGAGATGAGCGCCGTCAGTTTGCAAGAATTACTAGAAGAGCTCGATCACTCTCAGCGGCTGCATGTTGAACGGCGCGGTCTTGACTTCCGTATAGACTTACCGCCGACTTTAGATGAAATCAAGCTCTACGGTAACTATCAGCGGCTAAAGCAGGTCTTGCTTAATCTGGTTGGTAATGCCAACAAATTTACCCACGAGGGCAGCATCACTATCGGTGTAGAAATTAAGCCGCAGCCTTTTGACTTTGGCGGGCAAACCTGGCCAGGGCTGGTTAGAATCAGCGTCGCCGACACCGGAATTGGCGTTTCTTTAGAAAAGCAAGATCGTCTGTTTCAGACGTTTAGTCAGGTCGATAGCGCCCGCACCAGACAGTATGAAGTCACGGGCGTAGGTCTGGCGATCTCTCAGCGGCTGATTGAAGCGATGGGCGGCAAGGTTCAGTTCATCAGTATGGGAGAAGGGCTGGGATCAACCGTGACCTTTACTGCGATTTTGTATCAAGAACCCGTAATGGAATTGGGTGGCCCAGCTACATAAGCCCAGCTGCACAAGCCAGCTAAACAAGCCCAGCTACAGAAACCAGCTACATAACCTCGGGGCCGTGAGCCACATGCAGACATAGCAAATGTCCGAATGCATTCGGACATTTGCTAGTCGAGTTGCTTTGTCAGCTGTATGCGGTGACCTTCAGAAGTGTCCTAAGTAACTCAACAGATGCTATCGCTACAGAAACTTTGAGCGGACTGCTTTTGTCGCTTCCAGTTTTTGCCTGACGGCGGGCCAGTCTTCTGCTTCTATTTGTTCAATGGTGAGGGCAATTTCCTGCTGGTAGCGCTTGAGCGATCGCAACACCTCTTTCCGGTTGTACTGGGCCATCATTAGTCCTAACTCAGGATTCCCGCCCCCTACCCGGCTAGTATCGCGAAACCCGGAGCTAGCCAGTGCTTGGGCTAATTGCTGAACGCTGTTATCGGGTTCGTTGATGACTGATTGAATCAGGCTGGTGCTCACCATTACCGGCAGATGCGAAATCCAGGCGACTGCGCGGTCGTGAACCTCTGGTGAGCAGTGATACAGCCGAGAGCCTAGCTGTTTGGCCAGGGTCTCTAGGGTTGTGATCGCCCCTTTATCCGTTTTGAGCGTCGCCGTCTCAACTGGTGTAATGACATAAGAATTTCCTTGAAATAGTCCTGTTTCAGCCGCCTCAATGCCCGCTTCACTTTTGCCGCTCATTGGGTGCCCGCCTACAAACATCGGCCACTGTGCTGTTGCGGCTTCTACTAGCGCAGCTTTTACCGAGCCCACATCGGTCACAATCACTTCAGGAGAGAGCACCCCAGCGAGCTCACTCACCATCGGCACAATCGTCGCAATCGGTGTACAGACGAACACCACATCGCAGCCGTTAAGCGTGGCCAGCCTAGTGCTAGCGACGTCTACAGCCTCTGCTGTTAGCGCCTTTTCGCATGTATGCTCTCGCCTCGCTACGCCATACACTGTGTGTCCTGCCGCTTTAAAGTCGAGCCCCAGACATCCGCCGATGAGCCCTAGCCCAACAATTCCAATTTTCATTTGTGTGCGATCGCTCCTCACCTGCGCTGGTTAAATTTGAAATTCGGTAAATTTGGGAGCTGAGCGCAGTCGAAGTCAGCCTACCGATAACAGCCTGTCTCTGACAGTCTGTCGATAACAATGTGTCACAATAAAAGCCAACAAACCCATTTACCCCTGTCTTCCTACCCTCCGCCCGTGATTGAAACAGAAGTGCATCAGCGCCTGCGGGCTTATCTTAGAGAGCAAGGGCATACTCAGTGGCCTCATCACCTCACAATGGCCCGGCTGGTTGCTAGAGCCTTACGCGTAGGCCGTAGTGCTCTTATTCAAACTGACAGCTTGGCGGCCTACCAGGGTACATATCGACTCAGCTACCTGATCCCTGCCTTGCTTTGGCCAGAGCCTGCGATTCTAGCGCTGCCCGACGGCGTGCTCGAAACGGTCCTACAGCAAGATATTCCGAATCTACAGCAGAATCTACCTGTGATTAAGCCTGTACAAACAGGCGATTGCTGGCCCGATCAAACCTTTCAAGGTTTGCTGGTAACCTCAGCTCAAGGCTGGCTACGCACCCGGCTCAGCAGTCCCACGGCGGCGCCTTGCTTTCCTCCTGGCATTCCTACCCTGATTGATGGCGTTGGCGATCTAGAAAAGTGGATTCGCGATGAACTTAGCGTTATCCTCTCTGCTCAAGACTGGGAGTCATTAATGCTGGCCTACCCAGCTCAGCGGGAAGCGATCCGCGATTTGCGCGTGCGAATTACCCACACGATCCTTCAGCACCCTGCCAACCCCTATAACTGTCACTTAATCGATACACCAGAAAAAACGCTGTTAGCAGCGCTACACGATTTGCTGACGACCTACGGCAGCACTGTTGCTATGCCCCCGTGCTGGCAGACCTTTTGGTCTCGGTTTTTTCAGCCCGAGCGGCTAGCCTGGAGTCAGATTAGTCGGTCTCTAGGCACGGTGGTTTTATGCTGTGGACCTACTGATATCCATCAGACCTTGACACCTCTGTGGGCGCAGCAGCCCGTCGTTTTGATGGGGGCTGCCTTAGACGCCGACAAAAAAGCCGCAAGCTATCGAGAGCGGTTGGGCCTTGGTGAAATGACCTGCTTACGGTTTGGTCCTGACCGCCACCACGATATGGTCAAGCTCTATTTGCCGGAGCGGCTGCCGATGCCCAATACTAGCTACTTCAAATCAGCCGTATTACAAGAAATTAGAGCTCTGTTAGGCGCTAGTCACGGCGGACCGGAGCTAGTCGCGAAATCAACTCGTAACGATTTAGATGTTGGGATGTCTCTACACAGCGCTAAAGCTCAGCCCCGCAATGATGAATACTCTACGGTTATCATTGTCGGTGATGTTCCATTAAAGCCTCAGTTTGCCTCTATCTTGGCTGCTGAGTTCGGCTCACGCGTTCAGCTAGAATCACCCATCTCAGCGCAGGGCGTGCTGGTAACCGGATGGGACTATTGGCAGAAGAATCAGGCTTCGTTTGCGCCCCCTGCCCTATTGATTATCACGACACTCCCCATCCCTTCGTTAGAAAATCCTTTAGTCGCCAGCCGGGTCGCTACCTATAAAAAAAGACGACAAGATTGGTTCAAGGCCTATCTGCTACCCGAAGCATTGAGTACGCTACAGCAGGCGATCGCACCCGTGCGATCATACAAAAGCCAACACGGAGAACCCGGCGTCGTTGCCCTGCTCGATAACCGGGTGAACTATCGCAGCTACGGTAAACAGGTCCTCAATGCGCTTAACCCCGCCGCCCGCAGTAGCTATTTAGACCCCAGCTGGTTCCACCACACCATAAGCCAGTGACCGTTAATCTGTTTGCGCGTTGCGCGGCCCGCGCTCTGCAGTCCATGACAATAAACTCTAAACAAATAATAATTTAGCGGGCAGTAATTTATCCCTGCTGAGCGACCTCGCTATGATAAAGATCCAGTCACTTATATGGGTACTCGCCATGGGAGAATCTAGACGCCGTAAAGCAGAACTTGGCTCAAGCTATGGTAAGCCAGAGCCTGTGCTAAAAGGTATTCCCATCAGTAAAGACACAGCAGCTAAGTTTGTTACCTGGAGCAGTCGAGGTGCTTGGGTAGGCATTATCTTGATGGTTATAGCCTGGCTCACCATTCGATTCATTGGACCAGGATTTGGCTGGTGGACGTTAGCAAACTAATGCCTAGACGTTTAGCGCACCGCCCGTCAGCGGTAATGACTGTAAGTTCACTCTTCACCACCTTTGCCAGTGCAGCTTCCAACGGCAGCTTGTTTTAATTTACGTACACGCTTCGTTAGAAAGAAGCTGCTAGAAGCTATTAGCTAGAGAAAGCGTATAAACGCATACGATTCTATCTATTGAATTCCAGATTTACCGAGTGGCCACCATCAGAAACTGTCTGATCGTGGCCACCTTATTTGTAAGGTAGATCGGATGATTTGCCTGGAGAGAAAAACTTCAGGTAGGCAGTCCGATGTCATGTCAACTTTTGTCATGATTTATCCCTGAAAAAGGGTGTGCCCCCTCAATTCTTTCTTATTGCGTTAGAACAGAGTGGCAATCAACCTATAAGGATGCATACCAAGAACACCAGTAGCTCTGCCTGTTTCAAAAGTTGCGTAGAAGGCAATAGCAACTAAGCCTATTCTTTCGCGACATCAGGTTTTAGCGTGATTGGTTGTTCTGATTCCAACAAAAAGCTTGTGACGGTGCTACAAACCAGTGCTCGTTTGCTTGTGACCCATACAGCGAATTTGGCTACCCGTGCTCTTGGTTAAACAGTTGGGCGGTTTTTAACTTTGCTCTATTAGGCTACAATCGCTACAACTTAACAATTCTTCATCTGCTATCGTTGGCAGCTGATAGTTAAGTACTGACCTCGGGTATATTTCGATATCCGAAAATTAAAATTGTTACAAAACTTTTTGTTGCGATGAACCTAGCGTTGGAACTGTCATTAAGACACCTCTAGACGCTAGAACTCAAAGGACAAGTTCCTGATGGGAAGAACTTGTTAAGAAAATATTAAGCATAGTGTGTAAAATTATTTAATGGTGTAGAGGAAAGACAATGTTTGTCAGACTTGCAGATCAACACCGGCAGTTTGTTCAAGATCTCGTTTTGAACTTGAAGGCGCTGGCGGTCGTGCTAGAGAAAAGAGGCTATTTGGCTTCTTGTTATACCTGTGGAGACGAGCTCAACAGCGCCTCATTTATGGTGAGTTTAGGTGGGGATCATCTGATTCGCTTCTTAGTCTCTGATTATGGCATTACGTGGACTGAGATGCGCGACGACCGTGAGCTGATGAAGCTAGAAGGCGCTGAAGCTATCAACCAGCTTCAAGAGCTAGCTAACTTGATTAAGTATCAGGTTAGTCCTGCTGAATGTGAAGCAGTTGCGTAGGTGCATAGGTGTGGCTATGTGCAGTGGCTGTGCTCTGCTCCTACTTTGCTGCCAAAATTAGAGGCTTACGCTTAAATGAGCGTTTCTCTCTCAATCCGTTGACTGTGCAGATCCTGTCTTTTATTTTGGATTATTGCGCACGGGGCCTGAAGCCCTTCTCAAGAGTCTAGGCATTTGCTATCGCCTGGGCTTTTTGCATGTCTATTGGATAAGAAAGCAGTCAATCCTCCATTTAACTGAGCGTTGAACCTCTATTTTCACGGTAAAGCATTTAGTTAAAGCACTTAGGGCTGGCTTGATAATGGAATTACCGCCGCTTTTACCTGTTTTTCTATCGTCTGAGAGAGCTCAGCATGTGTAGCGATGTGTTCGACTGCATTGTCTCTGCCTTGCGCAAAATTTTCACCCTGGTAGCTGTACCAAGATCCCCGGCGCTCAATGATGCCGGTTTGTTCTGCTATGTCGACGATACAGCCCTCTCTAGAGATGCCTTGACCAAACAGAATGTCGAACTCAGCCACTCGGAATGGTGGGGCGACCTTGTTCTTGGCTGTTTTCGTCTTGACTCGGATGCCGAAATTCTCGTTGCCTCGCTTTAGGGTTTGAACGCGGCGAATATCCAGCCGAACGGAGGCATAGAACTTTAGGGCATTTCCGCCTGTAGTCGTCTCGGGATTACCGTAAACTACGCCAATCTTTTGTCTGAGCTGATTGAGGAAAACAACGGTGCAGCCTGATTTGCCAATATTCCCGGTGATTTTTCTCAAGGCCTGGCTCATTAATCTAGCCTGTAGTCCCATATGGGCGTCACCCATATCGCCTTCTATTTCGGCGCGAGGAACTAGAGCGGCGACCGAATCAATGACAACAATGTCGACAGCAGATGAGCGGACTAGGCGATCGGTGATCTCTAGCGCCATTTCTCCGCAGTCGGGTTGGGCGACTAGCAGCTGAGTGGTATCAACGCCAATAGCGCCTGCATAGATAGGATCTAAGGCATGTTCTGCATCAATAAAAGCAGCGGTGCCTCCTCGGGCCTGAACTGCTGCGATCGCATGCAAAGCTACCGTTGTTTTCCCAGAGCTCTCTGGCCCGAATATTTCAATCACCCGGCCTTTGGGAAAGCCGCCACCTAACGCTATATCCAGAGGCAGTGCACCGCTAGGAATTGTTTCTACCTTGAGCTTATCGGTTTCGCCAAGGCGCATAATTGAACCTTGACCGAAGTGCCTCTCAATACTGCCTAGAACATGTCCTAAAGCCTGCTGTCTTACTTTTGTGTGCTTATCGGTTTTGGTTGAAGATAGAGCCATAGGTACTTCAGAGATAGAGAAGCCAGATGAAGGAGAGCCAGATAAGAAGATGCCAGAAAGAGCGAATCTGGTTGAAACGTATGTACTAATATTTAACTGATTTAGCTAAGTCTGTCTAGTGGAATATGAGATATTTGGATGAGATATTTGGAAAAGCTAGCGGCTGACCAAGGAGCTTGACCTATTAATAGAAAAATAAGGGATACCCGTGATAGCAGCGTCGGCGATTTAGTGATTAGTGTTGCCGGCCTAACCGACTATCTTAAGCTGCTCTTAGAAGAGGACGATCAGCTGCGTAAAGTCTGGGTGACTGGCGAAGTCTCTAGTGCGCGTAATCACCATCAGGGCTGCTTTTTTACGTTACAAGAGCTGGGTGGGTCGGCCGCAGTGAACTGCGTGGTGTGGAAGTCGCAGCTGTCGCGAGTAAGCGTTGTGCCTGTGGCGGGAGAGCAGGTCACGGTGCTAGGGCAAATTCGACTGTATCCCAAGCGCGGCTCTTATCAGCTGAGCGTATGGCAGGTGCTGCCGGCGGGGGCCGGTTTACAGGCTCTACGTTACAAGCAGCTCAAAGCTCGCCTAGCCGCGGAAGGCCTATTTGATATTGAGCGCAAGCGATCGCTGCCGACCTATCCTCAAACGCTAGCTGTGGTGACCTCACCGCAAGCGGCTGCTTGGGGCGATATCCAACGTACGCTATTGCAGCGTAATCCCAGTGTCAAAGTCCTACTGTCGCCAGCAACGGTCCAAGGTGAGCAGGCGCCTGCTTCGATTGCTAAAGCGATTGAGCGAGTCGCGCAAGATGACAGAGCAGATGTTGTTGTGCTCGCAAGAGGCGGCGGGGCTACCGAAGATTTGGCCTGTTTCGACGATGAGCGAGTTGTTATGGCGATCGCCACCTCCCCAATTCCTGTGATTACGGGAATTGGTCATCAAAGAGACGAGTCGCTGGCAGATTTGGTGGCTGATGCCTGTGCTCACACGCCGACAGCCGCGGCTGAGCAGGTGGTGCCTAGCTTAGATGACTTATACCGTGAGCAGATTCACTACTTGCAAAGGGCCACTCAAGTGTTCGCTCGCAGGTTTCAAACGGCCCAGCAGCAGGTGCGATCGCTGCAAACGCGGCTTCAGCGCCTTCGCCTTGACCGTCAGTTGGCCCAGCATCAGAAGGATATTGCCTGGCAGCGTCAGCAGCTGATTACCAGCTTGAACCAGCGACTTCAGCTAGCGCAACACCAGCAGCAGCTGCTCAGAGAAAAGCTGTTGGCGCTCGACCCAGAAGCTGTGCTTAAACGGGGCTATGCACTGGTCAAATCCGAAGGCCAAATTGCCACCGCCGCCAGTCAGCTGTCTCTTGGCCGCGAGCTAGATATCCAGCTAGGTGCCGGTACAGTCAAGGCCGTCGTGACTGAGATAGAAGCCGAAAAATAAGGTCACAGAGAATCAAAGTAAACTCAGAAGGAAGGACGCCTACAAATGCCTCGCACCAAAAAGCCTGCACCCCTACCCGAAGACTGGAACTATGAGCAAACCCTCAGTCGTATAGAAACGATTACTCATCAGCTAGAAACCGGCGAACTGCCTTTAGCTGAAGTTTTTGAGCAATTTTCCGAAGCGGTAGGTGCCTTGCAGCAGTGCGATCGCTTCCTACAAGAAAAACAGGCGCAGGCCTCGCTCATGGTAGAAACACTAGTCGGTGATGAAGAGACTAAATAGGCTGGCGGCGCGCATATTCTCTATAGATGCCTTTTTCCGATAGGCTGCCTTAAGCGGGCTGATTGACCTCGCCGTCCATCATTGCTTTTGCATCGTGACTGGCGCTGGGTGGTAGATTCGCAGCTCGCGTATTAGGGTTGAAATCGTTTTTCTGCTGCCCGTTTTCTTTTGGTCCGTCTGCTCTTGACATCTTATTTGCGACTGCCGAACTTTCTGCCGCTACTGACTGAGCCTTGCGCTCTCTGGCCAGCAAGATTTTGAATTGAGTCCCGTGGTTGGGCGTACTCTCTACTGAAATGATGCCGCCCATCCGTTGAACTAGCTCTTTCACAAGCGTCAGCCCAAGCCCGGTACCGCTGCTGCTATTAGCGAGTTGATAGAACGGCTCAAACAGTCGATTAATATCGGTTTTAGCGATGCCATCGCCTGAATCTTGGACTTTTAGGGCGACAAATTTGTTATCTTCTACCATTGCCGATACCCAGACTCGCCCACCCTCAGGCGTGACCTGAATACCGTTATTAATAAGGTGAATCACAACTTGTTTAATCTCGGATTCTATTCCAGAGATTTCTGGCAAGTTCTCAGGAACCGTATAGGCCAGCATAATGCCGTGCTCTTCTGCAATGGGCTGATAGGTACTAACGATTCCTGGAATTAAATCGGATAGCTGTATGGACTGGGCTACAGCCATAGCCGTCGTCTGAACCTCTAGCAGTTCAATGATGCTTTTAATCAGGTCCTGCTGATGTTCGCACTGTGTAGAAATCATTTCCAGGTAGCGCTGCCTTTGGGCTAGCTTCAGCGTCGGAGACCCCAATAAGGTAAGAGCCGTTTTGATGGTAGTGAGCGGCGAGCGTAGCTCTTGACTCGCCTGACTGAGAAAAGTGGCTGCGATAGAGGTCCTTATACCATTGGCTTGCGGAGTGGCGCCGCCATCAGCACCATTTTGACCGTCGTGAGCAGCGTTGCCGCGAGCTGCCTGGATTTGCGATCGCATATCTTCTTGAAACTGCATTTGCCAGGTTAAGAAATCTTCTGACAGTGGCAGTACGTTCTGACTGAGTACGCTGGCTGGAAAACAGCGTTCCCACTGGCTTAGCGCTGCGGCAGCTGCGATGAATCTTTCATCGGTCGGAGGCTCGGCTGAGGCTATAGTCAGCTCAGGAAGGCTGTTTTGTAAAACGCTTCTAATTCCGGCTGCCAGCGCCGTCATGGTTCGAGCAGCAGTGGTGCAATAGAGCTGTAGATTACGTTTGTTCGTCGCGGCCGCTTTGCCGGAGACAGGCGCTGCATTCGTCCCACGCGCGGCTAGCAATGCACCCATAAAGTTTTCCGCAACAGCCAAACAAAGGTATTCCTTTTTTAGCGCGCCCGTCGATTCAATCGGAATCGAACGTAGGCTAGCAGCCATTGTATTGGGTGCTTGGCCAACCTGCTCTCCCAAGACATAGATAGTACAACCCACTGCCTGCTGCCCATATTGCCAGATGTCTTCCCACCAGGCGTCGTCTTTAGGTAGCTTTAGCCATAGCGTCGCTGAAACTTCGTGCTCGATTAAAAACTGGATAAAAGACTCTAAGGCTGCTTTAAACCCTTTGGGATCTACTGCAACTGATGCTGGCTGTGGATGTAAGCTGTTCAACCGAGCTTGCAGAGAGAGTAGCGACATAGCGTGACTGTTCATGAATAACCGGCCAAAAGGGTCCAGAAGCGTTTATCTTGATTGACCTCTCAACGTCTTGGCCAGGCTACATCTTGAGGGCTAATTGTTCTCTACGGTTGTCTCTATCAGTTTTTTAAGGCAGCCACGCTTGACTAAACCTGCTTGACTGCAGCCGCCATAGCAATAGTCAATCTGACTTTGAGCTGTGGAAGGATCTAGATCTACATATAGCTTCTATATAGAAGCGTTCCTAAGGATTACAGATTGCGTAGATGAAAGGATTTAATTGAAAGGCCTAATCATCCAGCACATCCAGCAGGCGGTAATCTACCTAAACATTCCCGCATAGTAGATGAATTGCGTCATTAATTCGGCATTTTCTCGCTTAGCGGGTTCTTAACCGCTCGTTAAGCGCTTTTCGTGACTGTTCTCGATCGTCGAAGTGAATTTTCTCCGTACCCAGTATTTGATAGTCTTCGTGGCCTTTTCCTGCAATCACAATGCCATCGCCGGGCTTAGCATGCAAAATGGCACTACGAATCGCTTCAGCGCGATCGCATATCACCTGATCATCGGCTAATGTCCCTTCAATTCCAGCGACGACATCTTGCAAAATCTGCTCGGGGTTCTCTGTGCGTGGGTTGTCTGAGGTGACAATTGCTCTGTCAGCCTGTTCATAGGCAATACGACCCATCTGAGGTCGCTTGGTGCGATCGCGATCGCCGCCACAGCCAAATACACAAATTAGCTGACCTTGAATAAATGGCCTGGCAGCTTTAAGCGCATTTTCTAAGCTGTCCGGCGTATGTGCGTAGTCCACAATCACGCTGATGTCTTGTTCCTTTATTGGCGCGTTCTCCGCTGAAGAAACCTGCACCCGCTCCATGCGACCTGGCACCCCCGAAAAATTAGGTAGCGCCTCTACAATCTGCGAGAGCGAAACCCCTAGATGCAGCGCCGCGCCTGCTGCTGCCAATAGATTTTCTAAGTTGAACTGACCGACCAGAGGTGAGCTGAAAGACGCTTCTCCAATGGGTGTGCAAAGGGTTCCCTGTACACCCGTCGGCCCATAGCTCAGGTCCTTCGTATAGAGATCGGCGCTGGTATCAGCGGTGCTGTAGCTCCAGCTGCGTTCTGACCCGACGCGCTCTAAGAGCTTTTGGCCGTAAGGATCTTTTTGATTGAGAATAGCTCGCCCCTTCAGGTAGTCGTCGCTAAATAGCAGCGCTTTCGCTTCAAAGTAATCATTTAGGTCTTTGTGGTAGTCCAGATGGTCCTGAGTCAGGTTAGTAAAGACGGCGACCTCAAAAGGGATGCTCCACGCTCGTCGCTGTGCCAGCGCATGAGAGCTGATTTCCATGACGGCATTCTGACAGCTGGCTGCTTTGGCGCTAGCGAGTTCTTGCTGTAAATCTATTGGAAAAGGCGTTGTATGCACAGCGGTCTTTTCATAGCCGGGCCATCGGGTATAAAGCGTTCCGAGAATGGCGGTTTTCTGCTGTGCCTGGTTGAGGAAGTATTCAATCAGGTGGGTCGTGGTCGTTTTGCCATTTGTGCCCGTGACGCCCACCATATTCATCGCTTTGGCCGGTTCGCCATAGAACGTGGCGGCAAGTTCGGCGCAGAGCGTGGGGATATCGTCATCTGTGAAGACCAGTGCGCCGGCTGCGTTAGGTTTATTAGCCAGGGCTTGGGGTGAAATGAGCGCGGCGATCGCACCTTTCGCGATCGCACTTAGCCAAAAATCTCCTCCATCGACCCGAGTACCTGGCATGCCGATAAAAAGATCGCCCTTACGAATCGTTTGAGAGTTCGTCGATAGTCCGGTGACTGCTTGGGTCCAGCTAGGATGGCTAGCCATGTCCTCAGAGACAGAGAAGCCCTGTGATGTGAGCTGGGCAAACAATTCTTTGAGCTGCATACGTTCTCTCCCCTTTGGACTTTGGATCCCATGATCGAGATCTCATTTGTGAATGCTGAATGAATGCTGAGATTATGCCTCAAATGGGCCCGTATGTGTCTGTATCATTTGCGCCACCTGCTTGGCTGAAGCGCGCGGCGACATGCGCGGCAGCGGCTGCTCAATCGGTGCGACGTCTGGCGCGACCTCTGCATCTGCCTGAATGAGCTGGCAAACAACAGGAACATCGTATTGATATTTTTTGAACCACTCTTCGTTTTGGGTAATATCTCTGATCTCTACCTGGATAGGTAGAGTTTCCAGCTTTTCTTGTAGCCCTTCACACAAATGGCAGCCTGGCTTGCTGTACAAAATGAGGGATGTCATCGCAGTGTGCCTCGGTGATACGTTAATACGCTCGCTGTTACACTTTCGAGCGTCTTTCCCTATTGTCATGCACAGCAGAGCGATCTTCGCGCTTGGTTTTGTTTCGAGGGTGCGTGCCCGTTTGCAATGAGAGCCATATTCTCAGCAGGTACGGCTAATGTCCGGTATTCCGATCGGAATAGGTGTGATTGTGAGTTAGGATTGGGGAGACTATGTGCGTCATCTAAAAACTATCGGGCCCGACAATCAGCGCCCAAACACTATGGTTCAGTGCATAGAAGCGCCTGCACCTACGCAGCCTTCAGCGTCACCCAAGCGGGCGGCGTCACTTTCAACCCTCCACTCTCTACGTCAGTGGGTTCTGCAGTTAGATTTAGATTTGCTCAATCAGCAATTTGCAACAGCGACACCGCAAGAGATTTTGACCTGGTGCATCCAAATGCTGCCAACAGGCCTGGTTCAGACCACTTCATTTAGCCTGCTGACAGTCAGCCACATGCTCTACAAAGAGCTTGTTCATCCGGTGCCTGTAATCTTTTTAGATACATTGCATCTGTTTCCTGAAACGTTGGAAACCGCTAAAAAAGCCAAGTCGCTCTATAACCTGGACCTACACACCTACAGGGTCGTCGGCGCAAACAGCCCAGAATCGTTTGCGGCGATGTATGGCGAACAGCTGTGGAACACAGACGTTGAGCATTTTTATGCTTTAACGAAAATTGAGCCTTTGCAAAGAGCGCTGAACGATCTAAACGCGGTGGCTTGGATTACTGGCCGCCGCCGCGATCAGTCTGATGAGCGTAAGTCGCTGCCAGTTTTTGAGCGCGATGCCCAAGGCCGGCTCAAGATAAACCCCCTGGCTCACTGGACTAAAAAAGACGTTTGGGCCTACATTTTTGAGCAGGATGTTCTCTACAATCCTTTGCACGACCAGGGGTATACCAGTATTGGTGACCAGCCGCTGACGACACCGACAGCGGCTGGCGAGGATGAGCGCGCAGGGCGCTGGCGTGGCAGTGAAAAAACAGAGTGCGGCATTCACTGGTAATCTGACCGCTGTTAACAGCGCTGCTGAAGATCTAACAGCGCTGCTGAAGGTCTATTAGTAAGGCTATCAGTAAGGCCATGAATAGATGGATAGGGGTTTGCTATACAATTAGCGGGCCCCTTTTACTTTTTCTAAAGCCTGTGAACGCCTTACCTGATAGCGCTTTTATTTACCCGGATGGTACTAATCGTGCTGAAGTGGAAGCGTTGCTTCACAAAGCGGTGACCCTGCTCATTACAGAGATGACTCAGGCTCAGCAGCGATCGCCTTTGCCTGATGCGATCGCCGTTGAACAGCTTTCTGAGTGGGCCAAGATTCCTGAGCGTTCGGTGGATGCCGAGCAGTTGCTGGAGATCGTGCGATCGCAGCTAAAACAGTCCATGAATGCCGCCCATCCCGGTTACATCGGCCACATGGACTCGATTCCTACCACGCTGTCGATTGTGGGCGATTTGCTGGTGGCAGCGCTCAATAACAATATGTTGAGTGTAGAGATGTCGCCTGTATTGTCTCGGCTAGAGTCCCTGGTGCTCAGGCAACTGGCGACGCGATTTGGCTGGGGGCCCGCTGCGGGCGGTGTGATGGTTAGTGGCGGCAGTCTGGCCAACCTGCAGGCGCTAACGGTTGCTCGCAATGTTGCCTTCGATGCTGTTGACAGTGGCATTGTCGGCCTCAATCAGCAGCCGGTTATTTTGGTATCTGAGGTGGCTCATACCTCGATTAAAAAAGCCGCGATGATAATGGGGCTGGGGGCTAAAGGTGTGATCGCCCTTCGGCCCAATGCCGATTCTCAAGTGGATATCGCCGACTTAAAAGACAAGCTGGTCGCAGTCAAAGCCAATGGGCAGCGGCCTTTTGCTCTAGTCGCAACCGCTGGGACGACTGTAACCGGTAATATTGATCCGATTGCTGAAATGAGTGCGATCGCCAAACAGCACAGCCTCTGGTTTCATGTCGATGCTGCCTATGGTGGGGCCCTAGTGTTTTCCGATACTCACCGCGCCCTATTAGACGGTATTGATCAAGCCGACTCGATTACATTCAATCCTCAAAAGTGGCTCTACGTGACTAAAACCTGTGCCACCGTACTATTCAAGCAATTCGATGTCCTGAAGCAGCACTTTCGCATTCGTGCCCCTTATATGGGCGACGACGAGCAGTGGCCCAATCTGGGCGAGTTAACCATCCAGGGCACTCGCCATCCAGATATCCTGAAACTGTGGCTTTCCTTACAACACTTGGGAACTGCTGGCTATAGCGATATTATTCAGCACAACTATCGCTTGAGTGCGCAGTTTGTGCAGCTTGTGCAGGCTCGTCCCTACTTACAGCTTGCCAGTCAGCCTCAGATGAATCTGGTTTGTTTTCGCTTAGCACCTGACACCATTGATGCCTCACAGTACGATGCGCTCAATGCCAAACTTCAGCGTCATTTACTAGAGCCCACGTCATCTGACGATAGCCAAAGCTATCAGCAGTCAGTTTTCCTTTCTTTGCCTACCTATCGAAATCAGCGCTGGCTAAAAGCTGTCTTGCTCAACCCGCATACGCAAGCCGCGACGATTGAAACGCTCTTTGAAAAGATCGACCGGTTTATCGCTGTCCGTAACCTTGCGTAGCTGTTATGCGTAGCTACAAACATGCGTATCTATAAAAAGAAGCTGCTAGGAAGCGGTCCGGCTATCTGCGTCTGAACCCATCAGCAACAGCGCTTTCTTCTGCATCATTTTGAAAATGTTGTAAAACCCATTGGCCCGAGAAGGTGTCAGGCTAACGTCTAGCTGGGTTTCTTTGATGAAATCAGGCGTAAGCCGAACAATTTCTGAAGGGGATAGGCCGTTGAGGGCGGTGATCAGCATCGCCAGCAGCCCTTTAGTAATCTGAGCGTCGGAATCTCCTTGAAAGCTGATTTTGTCGTTGCTATCTACTTGGGCCGTGATGTACACCTGCGATACGCAGCCCGACACTTTGTTCTCAGGGATTTTATCTTCGGCTGGGAACGCCGCTAGCTTCTTGGCATACCAAAGCAATTGTTCATAACGACGTTTGGGCTCACTGATTCGGGCAAACCGTTGAACAATTTTATCAAGCTGGGCTGGGCGAGGAGCGGCGGTCATGCAAAAGCGAACCAAACAAGACCCCTTAACCATAGCGCTAAATCTAACGTAGGTCTTTCTCTTGCTTGTCTTCGATCTGTAACAAGTACGCGGATCTTCAATACGTACGCGCTTAGGCTTTGTCAACAAGCTCTTTGGGAGCGCTGTTGTGAGCGTTGTCTTTTTGTCCAACAAAACGATGCGCAACCGTTTCCGGCTGAATCGCTGATAAAACAATGTGTCCTGAGTCTGTCACCATGACCGCGCGCGTACGCCGACCGTACGTAGCATCAACCAGCTGACCGCGATCGCGAGCATCAGAAATAATCCGTTTAATCGGAGCTGATTCTGGACTCACAATAGCGACAACTCGGTTGGCGGAAACGATGTTGCCAAATCCGATGTTAATAAGCTTCATGGCTCGATAAAATAAAACAGTAGTCGGGCAAATAGGTGAAGAATTGGGCTAAAATCTCCAATTTATTACGGCTTGCCCGGCGATCTAATACTAGCTAAAAAAAATTAGTATGAGTGCCTAATAATAGAGACTGTTTATAACTTTAAATCATCCATTCATTGCTTTTATTAAATGCATAACTCTTTATGAAAAAATGAGCGTATAAATCATTACTTTTCTGACTCATACATCTGGAGCCGTGCTTAATTATTTTGCTTTTTCTATTACTTTTTTTCTAGAGGTTACTTGTGCAGCCCGTAGACTTCACCACGTTGGCAGCGGTCAGAGCAGACCTGCAATCAAGCTGGCTACCTGCCCGGTGTGAGCAGGTTTATCAGCGTGATCCCCACACTTTATTTATGGCGCTGCGCACAATAGAAAAACGAGGCTGGTTAGCAATTTCTTGGCATCCACAAGCGGCCCGTGTTCATATGGCATCACCGCCGCCAAAAGCGCCTGATACCTTCACGTTTTCGCAGCAGCTTAAGCATCAGCTGGGTGGTCTAGCGCTGACGAAAATCAACTGGCTTTCACCTTGGGAAAGGGTTCTAGATCTTCAGTTTGCTCGTCGTCCCGATGAGTCTGCGTTATGGCATTTGTATGTAGAAATTATGGGTAAATACAGCAATGTTATTTTGACGACGGCTGACCAACAAATTGTGACGGCGGCTCATCAAGTTAGCGAACAGCAGTCGAGTGTTCGACCCATTCAAACGAGTCGTCCCTATACCTATCCACCCGCTATTCGCGGCAAACTTCCCTCGCTGAATGAAACGTTCGATGATTGGCGATCGCGCGTAGCTTTAATTCCAGGCCCGCTCAAAAAAATGCTGGTTAAGTCTTATAGCGGTGTCAGCTCTGCGATCGCTAGTCAGCTCCTATGGGCAGCTGGGCTCACCGTCACCAGTCAAACGACGGCGCTAACAGACAGCGACTGGCAGCGCTTATTTCAAGCCTGGACAATTTGGTTACAAAGCCTAGAACAGTCTCGATTTTCACCAGCGACTCTTGCCTCTGGTGGTTACACGGTGCTCGCTCACCTATTTCAAGATGGCTTGCGAGAGGGCCAACGAGATGGCGCGATCGCCCTCCATCCTGCCAGCAGCCTACAGTCTCTTATCGATGACTACTACCGGCATCAGTTTAATCAAGAAGCCTTTCGCCGACTGCATCATCAGCTCAGTCAGGCGCTCAAAGTGCGTCTTGCCAAACTCCGTCAAAAAGCAGCTACCTTCACCCATCGGCTCAGCCAATCTGACCAAGCCGAAGACTACCGTTTGAAGGCCGATCTATTAATGGCTCATCTGCACGAGTGGCGAGCTGGTATGACTCAAATTGAACTAGCAGACTTTGAAACCGGAGAGCCCGTCATCCTATCGCTAAATCCAGAAAAAAATGCAGTACAAAACGCCCAGGCTCTCTACAAGCAGCATCAAAAGCTGAAGCGCGCTCGCAGTGCTGTGGTGCCGTTGCTGACCGCTGTAAAGGCTGAAATTCACTATTTAGAACAGGTTGAAGATAGCCTTTTGCAGGTACCGGCTTACCAGATAGACGCGGATTTGACCGCCTTAGAAGAAATTCGCACAGAGCTTATTTTGGAGGGATACCTGCGAGATACTAGCGGACGTCCGCCCGTTCAGAAAGGCGTTAGGCAAAAAGGCGGCAAGCGCTCTGCTCATAGCGGCGAATCAGCAGATTTTCGTCAGTACACGGTTCCTCAAGGCTTACAGCTGCTGATTGGGCGCAATAACAATCAAAACGAACAGCTCACATTCAAGCAAGCAAGCGATTACGATCTTTGGCTGCACGCACAAGAGATTCCTGGGAGCCACGTGCTCTTACGCTTGGATGCAGGTCAGGTGCCAACAGATAAAACCCTTCAACTAGCCGCCAGCTTTGCCGCTTACTACAGCCGGGCCCGTCAGTCTGACCAGGTGCCAGTTGTGATGACAGCGCCTAAGAACGTATATAAGCCTAAAGGCGCTCTGCCGGGCATGGTGATTTACAAGCATGAGAAGGTGCTTTGGGGCCAACCACAGCAGGCGCAGACCTTCATGGAACAGGCGAAAGCGGATGACGTAGAGAAAGAATAGTGTGTGCGTCTTATGGCTATCACCTCCCCAAATCAGCAAACGCAATAAGCCCGCAAGCGCAATATTCCAGCAAACGCAATATTACGAACGCTATGTTGAGTAGCGCTAAAGTGGAATAGCTGTAAAAAAGTTGACTATGCTGCCACTAAGCATTGCGCCTATGATGGACCGCACCGATCGTCACTACCGCTACTTTATGCGGCAGATAACGCGGTGCACGCTGCTTTATACCGAAATGGTCACCAGCATGGCGATTCACTACGGTGATACTGAAAAGCTGCTGGGGTTTAGCGCGGTAGAAAATCCCCTGGTGCTTCAAGTCGGCGGCGATGATCCTAAGCTGTTAGCAAATTGCGCGCGCCGCGCCGCAGATTTTGGCTACAGCGAAATTAACTTAAACGTGGGCTGTCCGAGCGATCGCGTGCAAAACGGTAATTTCGGAGCCTGCCTAATGGCTCAGCCTAACCGCGTTGCTGACTGTGTCTCTGCCATGATGGCCGCGTCCGATTTGCCTGTCAGCGTAAAGCACAGAATTGGGATTGATGAGCGTGATCGCTACGAAGATATGGCAAATTTCGTAAAAGTTGTATCAGCAACTGGCTGTCAGCGATTTAGCGTGCACGCCCGGAAAGCCTGGCTGCAGGGGCTAAGTCCTAAAGACAACCGCACTGTGCCACCTCTGCGTTACGAAGATGTCTATCGTCTGAAGCGTTCGTTTCCCCATTTACAGATTGAGATCAACGGTGGCTTTAAAACGTTAGAGCAAGTGCGATCACAATTAGACTTTGTTGATGCAGTGATGATAGGCCGCGCAGCCTACGATAACCCTTACCTTTTTTCAGTGGCCGACCAAAAAGTGTATGGCAAGACCCATCAGCCACGGTCTCGTCCTCAGGTTGTTGAAGCGATGCTGCCATATATTTCAGAATGGACAGGCAAAGGCACGAAGCTAAACAGCATTACTCGCCATATGCTGCATCTGTTTCACGGCCAGCCAGGCAGCCGGACGTGGAAACGTATCCTCACTGAAGGCGCCAGTCTGCCGGGAGCTGGCGCAGAAGTTGTTGCTGATGCTCTAAAAGAAGTAATGACAGTAGCTGAAGTAGCCGCCGCAAAATAATAGCTCTGTGCATTGAGTTCTGTACGTCAGGGCCGTACATCAGACAAACGCTTCGATGAACGTTGTGGGAAATGGCCCTCAAGCCTGACGGGCTCATTCTAACGATGTGATATTTGCCAGAACAGGCTAGAAACAAAGTTGGTAGTAATATGAGCCAGGATAGGCACTAGCAAATTACCAGTGACTAAGACGCTACTGCCTAGCAGCAAACCCACAGCCGTTGCCCAGATGGCGTAAGGCCACTGATGGGGCTTGGACATATGCATAATTCCGAAGCACACGCTAGAAAATAACAGCCCGGTAGCGTTGAGTCCTAGAGCAGGTAGCATTACACCTCGAAAAAGCAGCTCCTCGCTCATCCCTGGCAACAGTCCGATCCACAAACAGTCTGAGGGATAGAGCGGCGCCAGTACAAAAGAGAGATAGGTATCAGCGCTTTTTCTGTAAGCAGTCCACAGCCTGTAGGTGACAGCGCTAGCTGCCGAAATAGCCAGTCCGAGTGTCAATCCAACGCCCGCATCTAACCACTGAAAGGTAACGGGCAACCTAACGGGTTCAAAAAACTGCCATATCCTGGCAATCAGCAGCAAGATGATGGCCGTCGCTGCCATTGCTACCAGTAATTCAGTCCGACTAAGCGACTCTAGATTGGGCTGTTCAGGGTCTGACTGTCTGAGTTTTGGCTTTTTTGAGGGAAGCTTGGCCACACCAATCCTGTAATTGCTGTCCTGTGTTTTACGCTAAATCGCGATCTAAAAATTTATTCTAAAAATATCTGATTGCTCACTATTCTAAGTGAGTGAAGCCGGGTTTAGCCGACTGCAACGGTGCGTTGCTAGCTTAGCTGTATAACTTGCCTACAACAAGACTCTAAAGAATTCCGTGATAAGTACAAAGGTACAGATTACGCGTTCTTAGAACGGTCTTTTATCTACCCTTCTTACTACTTAATAAACGCTTACAGCTGACAAGTTTTGGCTAATAAGTTCTATATGATGACTTTTGACAAAGTATATCGTTTGTGGGTGTAGCTGCTACTCCATTTAGCTTGGTTAGCTGTCTGAATCAGTCGCCGTAACCATTGCCTATTTTTGCTGGCTTTACAATAAATTTACAAAAAGAACTTATGTAGGGAAGAGGGTGATTTTAGACGAAGAGGGGACTGTGAGGTCTCAAACCCTCCACAGCATTATCCCTATGTGCCAGAGGATACTTGGGCTTCGATCGGCTGACAGGTAGGCTGATTTGACCCACCGTGTTTGGAGTATAGACAGATTGATTCTCCAAACTAAGTTTTATCTGTATAATTGTTTGCTTAAACATCTGTTGTGTTTGTTATTGAGACCTTCAGCGAACAGGTTTTCTTTGCTTTTGTCCGTGCTTACAGCACTGCTTAATTTCGTCAAAAAAGATTCCGTACTAATTAGAAGGAGACGTATAAAAAAGTGAATTAGGTCATTTTTACGTTGTCTTTAGGGCTTGGTTTATCGAAGAAAATTGATACTAGCGAAATACAAGAAAGCCTCTCATATCAACTTCTGAAGGTGTTATCTGGGTTGAGATTAGGGGAATTCAATAGTTACTCAGATAGGATGTTTTTCGAAGCGTAAATCGCCTAATTGCAGCGCAAAACATCTGAGCTTATGGGCCTGACGAATTCTTTAGATTTACATAGCCTGCGGAACTCAATTTTAAGATATGGACAGTTCGACAAATCGATCCCTGCCTGATAGCGATGTTGGTATTTACGAATGTGAGGTACGCCTCAAGTTTCGTATCATCGAAGAACAGCTGACGATGACCAACAAAGAAGAACTGGTGGAAACGCTTGTCGATGCCTTTGCATACGGCAGTGATGAATATCTAGAAGCCATTGATAGCCAAGTGGCGATTGAGCAACTTCAAGATGTTGCGAAGGCTTCTCCGGAGATGCGCCGGCAGCTTATTCGGCTGCGAAACTCCAACCGTTTGGCTTAAGACGACCCAAGCGTATGCTGTACATGACGTTTATAGTTCCCTCAACAGGGCTGTACGACTTTAGCTAAGTCTAATGCGTACTAGCCCTTTCGTTCTAAATAGTCATCCGCTTCGTCTCAGATAAGTTGCTTCTCACAAGAGCCAATGAGGTTTGACACAAAGCCCAAACTGCGGGTATCTTTATAGAGGTCCAAAACACATACGCCCCCATCGTCTAGAGGCCTAGGACACCTCCCTTTCACGGAGGCGACGGGGATTCGAATTCCCCTGGGGGTATGAGCAAATAAGGTCCGCGCAAAGTAATGCCTTGCGCGGACCTTTTTGTGCGGACCCTATGTGTTTACAGTAAAGGCTCACAAGTTAAACCTGTGAGCCTTTACTGTAAATGCTGTGTTCTCTACGTTGCCTCAAGGACTTTTCAGGTTCTTGGCCTGCTATGTCGCAAGCTCTAGCGTGCGCTTGTGGATGGCCATAAGGTTTTGAGTAAGGTTGTGGCAAAGATGCCGCTCAATCAGTGTAGCTGGCATCGCTAGCGGTGGCTTGACTCGTAAGCTGTAAGACAGAAGCGTTCCATGGTTATCTGTAGCTGGTTCTAGGTACCAAGCGCCTTCGAACTGTTTGAAGTCGCCTTCTTTCATGCAAAAGCTGACCTTGTTAGGAAAGTTTTCGGTCATGTCGAGGACGACGCGAGCACAGAACTTTATTTTCAGGAAGCACTGCGCACCGACCTGCTCTAGGCGAATGCGTCCCTCTGAATTCTTAACTAGCTTGCTAGAGGTCAGGCTAGGAATAAAGTCTGCTAGGCGCTCGTAGTCGGTAATGACCTGCCATACCTGTTCGATGGGTTGAGGAATCACGACAGAAGCCTGAATTAGCCTTTCTCGGGATGTCTGTTTCTCGGTAGAGATATTGACGGTAGCAGCGTCGCTAGCTTGTAAAGATGGGTGCTCTTGAAATCTGCCGCCGCTTGGGGCGGAATCCGATTGCCCCTCAGTGGCTGATAGCTGAGAGGAGGTAGAGAACTCTTTGGATGAGGTTAGCGTGTCTTGAGTCACGGGCTTCTTAAGCTCTTTTCTGTAAGACGATTTGATGGGTCTAAAACCTGATGGGTTTAGGCGGCAGGGAGTACGCTTGAATCAATCTGCTCAGTCAATAGATATTAAGCGCCACCTTAACAATAGCAATATTTACTATCAAAAATAATTAAAGCTGTAAGAAAGGTGTGCTAGAAGACAGGAGGATTGAATGCCTCGTACGCTTCTTCTCTACTGTTTTCTGGTAATACTGTCTGGCGCTGCTAGTTCCGTATGCTCTTTCAAATATTCTGTTTTGCTTTATCCTGCTTTTGCTTTATCTGAACGTTTTATCTAAAAACGTTTGATATGAGGGCTGGAATAAGGGCTGGGTATATTTGCTTATTGCTATTGTAACGGCTGCTATGGGGGATGCGCCCTCCGCAATCACACCCTTTTTGCTGTCACAAGGAAGATTTTGACCGAACGTATCGAGGATAGTCAGGCAGTAGATAGTAAATTTGTATCTGCAAAGCGTGCGTGCCCTAGCCATAACTGCTATAAACATCAGGGAAACGTCTTGCGAATGCGGTTGACATGGTTAAAGCAGGTAACGCCTTATCGGGAGCTCCCTCTCAGGTGATTGGGACAGTAAAAGGGCCGGGTGAAAACGGCAACCAGTATGTTTTTATCACGTCGGATAATCGCCAGGTCAAGATTGGTGAGTTTGTCTACTACGAGGTGAGCACTCCGAGCAGCGACGAGCCGCTAGAGATTTTGGGCAAGATTTCTGACCGGCGATTGAGCGATCATTTGCCGGATCGCATGTTTGCAGATGCTGAGATTAGTCCTGAGGCGATCGCAGCTATTGTTGGTTTCTCTCACTCTAATCCTGAAATCTATGAAGTTACTGTCGACGTTATTGGGTATTTCAACCCCGCGCTAGGCTTTATCAATCCTCGCCTGACGCCTAATCCTGGTGCTCGGGTTTCGATTACCGACGATGAAACGCTAAAGCGAGTCGTTAATAAAAAACAGCCAGGAGAGGTGGGTTCAGCGCAGGTAGGTTCGTTGCTATTGCGTCCGGGGGGTGCGGTGCCAGTCGCGCTAGATGTCAAGGAGCTAGTTAGTACCCACATGGCGATTTTGGCCGGGACTGGCTCGGGTAAAAGCTATACCGCTGGTGTGCTGATTGAAGAATTCTTACAGCCCTATAATCGGGCGGCAGTATTGATTTTTGATCCGCACGGAGAGTATGGAACGCTCGCGGAGATGCGAGGTCATAAGGCTTTTCAGTCGGCAGATGGCTATGCGCCGGATGTAAGAATTTTGACGCCGGACGACATTACGATTCGCATTTCGTCTTTGGACTATCACGATGTGTTGACGCTGTTGCCCGAAATGAGCGATCGCCAGCAGTCTATTCTCAACAAGGCCTTTAGAATTTTGAAGCGTCATCGTAAAGGTGACTACCGGTGGAATGTTGATGATTTGATCGCGGCAGTCAACGAGGCTGATACGGCTGAAGATGACGAAGGCAATATAAAAATCGGATCTTCGGCGCCCGCGATTGAATGGAAGCTAGAACGGTTTGCTAACTCGCCCTATTTCCATCAGACAAACCATATGGCACCTGGTGATTTATTTGAGCCGGGGCGGGTAACGGTGCTGCAAATGAATGAGATTAGTCAGGAAGAGCAGCAGGTGATTTGTGCGGCGGTGCTCCGGCAGAGCTACCTAGCTCGTATGAATACGGCGAAAGAGAAAAACTCGCCGGGCGATGAAAACTATCTGCCTTATCCAGTATTTACCCTGATTGAGGAAGCTCACCGGTTTGCTCCAGCCAAGGAGCCGGCCCGGTGCAAGGCGATTTTGCGGACAATTTTGAGCGAGGGTCGCAAGTTTGGCCTGGGTGTAGGGCTGATTACTCAGCGGCCTGGCAAGCTCGATTCGGACGTGCTCTCTCAGTGTATGAGCCAGTTTTTGATGCGGATTGTGAATCCGGTGGATCAGGAGAGCCTGAAGTATGGCGTAGAAGCGGCTGGGCGTGATTTGCTCAAGGAGCTACCCGCCTTGACCAAAGGACAGGTGATTATTTCGGGGGCCTGCGTTAATACGCCTGTGCTTTGCCAGGTGCGGCAGCGGTTGACTAAGCACGGTGGCGAAACGCTGAACGCGCCAACAGAATGGCAGAAGCATTTTCACGTCAGTCGAGTGCGATCGCAAACTATCGAGCGGTCACCAGTTGCTGCCAAAGGCAAGACGCGAACGCTGCGAGGCATCAGCCTAGAGTAGTTAGTTCTACGGCTGAAGCGCCGCTGCTTGAGCCAATGCCATCTCACTGTTTTCTGTGTAAGTGACCACGCGCTCTTGGGCTGCGGCATATTGGTCGCTGCCTGAAGGAATTTGAGCCATAAGGTCTGCCGCCCGTTGCCAGCGGGTCGCCAGATCTAGCCACTCGGCTACCGATTCAGCCGTAAGCCCATCTGTCGCGGCCTGGTTGGCAATTCTGACGGCCTCGGCAAACGCGTCGGCAGTGGCCCCAGAGCTTGTTGGCGGTTCGTCGTTCGGCTGAGGCGTGTTGCTTTGTGCGGGCGGTGCGGGCGGTGCGGGCGTGTTCGGTGGCAG
>CALDSK010000066.1 GCA_937911865.1 uncultured Synechococcus sp. | reverse complement strand
CAGAATTAGTGAATAAAACCCCTATTTCAGCGCCACTCCTTACCGGAGCTTGGGCTGATCTAGGAACTGGTAGTGGTGCGATCGCCCTCGGCCTCGCTCAAGCTTTTCCTCAAGCCACCATCCACGCCACCGACATCAGCCACAAAGCAATCGCTATAGCCCAACACAATGCCAGGAGAAATAAGCTAACGAAACACATTTCTTTCCATAGAGGTAGTTGGCTAGAGCCCCTATGCATGTGTAGAAAAAAGCTCAGTGGAATCATAACAAACCCACCCTACATACCCAGCAAAACTATCCTCACCTTAGAGCCTGAAGTTGTCGACCACGAACCTCATTTAGCTCTAGACGGAGGCCCAGACGGCCTCGACTACATTAAAACTCTCATAGCTAAAAGCACAGACTATCTAACAGCTAACAGCATCTGGCTCACGGAACTTATGGCTGGACAAGCTCAACTCGTTGCAGCTCTTGTGGAAGATTGCAAGCGGTATAACAACATCGCTATACATTCAGACTTATCTGGCATTGATCGCTTCGTCTCTGCTCGCAAAGCTCTATAATCCACCCATAATAATAATAAGGTAAACTGATGGAAAACATAGCTTCACTCGACTGGATCTTAGTTGTTACTGCGGCTCTTATTCTACTCGGCGGTCTTTACCTGCTTTTCGACGGTATTATGGGTAGCCGCGACTAACCGGATTTAATAACAGAATCTATCCCTTCTTCTATAATTTGGATCAGGTTTAGATTGCTCTTTTGCCTTGCGAGCAGCTCCAATTAAAGTCGAAACAATGACGCAGCGTTTCTGATTTGAAAACCGTTGACCTGAAAGAGTTAATCTTCCCAGTCGGTGAGGGTGACCCTTCCTATTAAAACGGACATAATATGTTCCATCAGACTTTACGAAAGTAGTCTCATTATCTATTCCGATAGACCGAGCATCTACGGGTCTCCACTGGGCATCTTCAAACGCGACAGAAGTTGGGTGAACAGCCCACTCTATCAACTCATCACGCTCTCTCAAGCTAAACTGCCAAGTTGTACTCTTATGCTGAGCTTCAGACTGTGCCTGGCGAATGCCAAGGTACAACTGGTCTCTAGCAGCTACCAATCGATTTTTTTCTACAAAGCTAAACCATCCGGGCCCTGCAACTGCCGCAATTATTCCTATAACTACAGCTACAATCAACATCTCTAGGAGAGTAAATCCTTTCTGATTGTGGAACATCGTTCTCTTCTGGGATAGTCATCTGCGTTTCCATATCAGAGTTCCCCATCTCAGAAATCTAGCGTTGAATATAAGTTGAATATAACAGAACGAACCGGCTATGGATCAATAAGGAACGTATCACACAGCTCGCCACTCGCGGGCTTAAGACCGCCTAGTATTGTTGTCACAATTACACAATTTTGTGGTTGGTAGCCTGATGAGGAAGGAATTGATGTGTTGACAATTTTCACCACATGAGGCGCATCATTAACTTGTCCATAAACGTCAAAAACAATCGGTGTCGAAGCCACTAAATTGAATTTTTCGCTCACTTCACCATTCCCAAGCAGCGTCACAGTACCAGGAGTACTAAGACTGGAGACATTTTGGACTTCAACAGAAAGGGGAGTTGAGGCAGATGAAGGTAAAAATTTTACTTGCTTGCTACGTTGCTGAGTCTGAGCAGTGGTCTGAGCAGTTCTCAACACACCTAAGAGATCAGTTCGAGCTGCATTCATACGCTGTCGATCTAAAAATCCTTGCCAGCTCGGTGCTGCAATCGCTCCGATAATACCGACCATAGCAACTACTACTAAAACTTCGATTAGAGTGAAGCCATCGGTTGAAGACATTTTATTTTTTTTAGCGAAAATCATGTCTGTCATCCTAATTACCCTACTGAGCACTAAACATTACTGAATACTCTTATCAACGACACCCCTAACAATGACTTGGGTCTCTAAGATTGGGAGAGAACTCTCGTCACTAAAGGCTCTAGTGCCAGAGCCTTCCACACTCCCCCTTAAAAAGACATATATATCTTGGTTAGTTCTATTAATTGTTTCGTCATCATCGTCAGGGTCAGGATTACGAACACAGGCAAAAAAGCTAGTATTCGTAGTTGTATCTGCACTAGGCGGCGACACTCTGTAAAGAGGAATAGTCTTGTCCGTTCCTGAGATTGTCTCTTTTTCTTTTTCTGTCAGCGGCCGCTGGTAAAATCCATATCCAAAACAGGGTGCACTAGCACCATCGTTATCCACATCCGCTAGGGGTGCTTTATTCAATCCTGCATCTGGAGCTTGAACATAGTCTACCAATACAGCAGAATTGCCGCTTGGAGTTTCACCATCATCCACTTCCCACTTCTCGAACGGAGCTTTGCTATCAGTGGCACTGGTAGGATCTCGGTAACCGGGCCTTTCGGTCAGCGTTGATATTCCAGTAGAAGAATATCTAGATAGTTCATATCGAATAATACGAGATTGACCAGACCACTTTCGGTCATCGGCAGCATTGTTCTGCTGAAAATACACAACTAAAGTGTAAGCAGATTGTCGAATACGTAAAACATTACAAAGCCGAACAAAGGCACTGTCTCCAGTACATTCGGGCAAATCATCACTGACGATAGGTTCAAGTTTCCAAAAGGCAATAACTGGGACAGCACCAGTCGGATATTTGGAATCTCCGGTTAGTTGGTCCGTAATAGGTGTTGGATCATCGTATACGTAAACAGATTCTCTTAGCTCACTCGTCATGTAGTCCATCGCACGATTCATATCGCGCTGAACTTGATCAACAGTTGCCTCTCTTTTATCAATTCTGGTGAGTTCCACCACCATATACAAAAGGCCAGAAACTACAATACCAGCGACTATCAAAGATATGAGTAGTTCTAGAAGGGTGAAGCCTTTACTAGCATTTCTCCTTTGTCTGGAAGTCAGCAAACGATAAAGAAACGAGATTTTAGATTGCATAACTTTAAAGAGAAAAAGCGTTGATTTCCTTCAATGAGTTCAAAATAGTGATAATTCACTGCGAACAAGAGATTAAATTAAAACGTTTATGTTGAGAAACAAGATAGCTATTGGCATGTAAGGGCATTTGCAGTCGAATCAGCGAAAGGTGTTGAGCTAACAAAATCCCAATACTGACACAATGAGTTAATCCGATCACCTTGTGCTATCTGACTGTACAAAACAGCCAGTGGTCGCCGTCCCCTTTGACCTTCTCCGCTTGTAAAAGCTAACCCCGATCTGTCGGTGGAGAGAGAGCCTAAGTTAGCCTCAGCTCTTGAATCATAAACGCGTACACCTACATTAAAGGCAATAGGTGTATTATCAGCACCAATTTCTATTCCTTTATCTCTAAAAAGTTGAACCGCAAAGTCAGTATCGCCATCACCATCAATATCTAGTTTCCTGGCCTTATCTACAGCAGTAACACTGCTAGAGACGTTATCAACGAAAGATGTTGGTGGCGGTACTAGAACTAGAGAAGTAGAGGCTCCAGTCGAAAAGAGCGATAATTCGCTGAGGCGGGTAGAGTAGTCGCCCCCCTGTTCTACAACCAAGCGTATCTTGTCGATTTCGCCCCTAGCTATCTGCATCGCCTGCTCTGTCTTTTGATTTTGAACTCTTGTTGCTACAGCAAATACCATCATAGGTGTGATAGTAGCTGCTGTGACAGCTATAACAACTAGTGCAACTAAGCACTCTATCAGTGTTAGGCCCGCTTCAGAAAATTGAGAGCCATTGTGTTCGTTATCCGATTTCACGTTTACTTGAGTTCTCCTTAGTACTTTTCCTTGATGGCTTTGACAGATTGAGACTTATTCTAATTGCATTCACCAGGAAATAGTTTTTTCCAATTTCCAGATTTCTTAGTTTGAGCACAACGGAGGTTTTTGACGTACGGATCTTCAATAGAAAGATCTCTATAGTGCTCACTACGGGGCCGCTCAATGGTCACAAAACGCTGTGCAATGGGGCCAGCAGGTGAATATTGAAGGCCCACATCATACCCCCAGCGGCGACCCGGTGGTGAGTAGTATGCGATTCGCTCTGCGTCTTCTACCGAATCGCCTGGATCCCAGGCATCTGCATCGAACGGTCCTGTCGCAGCAGTACTAAAGTTCAATTGCAAAAACGAACCTTGAATAAACAGGGGCACTTTACCGCCGTCATCCCACCTCTCCAAAAATCTAGGAAAGTTGTGTAAACCGCCGAAAGATTGCTTTTTTCTAGAAGGAACAATGCCAGAAATTATGCTTGCATTGACCTTAGGTTCTAATGCTTTTGGGACTGTAATCAAAGCATTTGTGTTTCTATTGTTGGGCAAAACGAAATCATTGCCTGCAATAACCTCTCCTATGTTTGATATTGCGTTTTTGTCAGCAACTGAACTCCCTTCAGCATTATCCCACTGTCGGAAAAATAGCTCATCATCGTCATTCCATCCCTGAGTTCGAGATTCCCCATTACGACCGACCCAAATAGGCGTACGGCCTGATGTTCCTCCTTTGTTACTAGATGGTTCCCATTTAAATTCATGGGTAAAATATTGGCCGCTGGCCCTTAACCAATGGCCAATATTGCCAAAGCTCCCGTCAGGCTTCTGTTGATTAAGAAAAGACACTTTAGACAAACTGCCTGCTACATTCTTAAACAGTTCAGACTTTTCATTGTTTTCACGAATAAAACCTTCCTCTACTGAACCGTCAACAAAACGTTCGGAAACAATTGAAACTGAGTCAGCTAGTATTTCTGCAACTCGCCAACGATCTTTCGCATCTGTAGCAAATTCGTCTGTATTCAGACTCGCATTATTCGGCAGCTTTCCTCTCTCGTTATAAAATTCGCCCGCGTATTTAACGGTTCCATCTATCAGAGTCTCAATAAACTCCTCAATTGTTGCAGTCGTTGTCGTTATTGAGCCGTCAGCATTTGTTGTTACATTTTCAACAATATGTGGATTAAATTCACCTCTTATATAGGCTGCATTATCAGTTATAAAAGACAATCCCCACTTGCGCTTTTTATTATCGCTAATATCACCCTGACCATTATCAAAATGGGCATTCAACCGAAATCCATAAGGACGTCTATCTGGATCTGGGGCGAAGTCGACTGGCTTCAGGCTAATACCTACAAAAGTGTTTTCACCACCTTTCTCTCGAAGGCTCAGCGGCGGATCTTGAGGATTGCTTGCGCTAGTCTTCATATAACAGTCAGAAGATACCAGCTCGGCCAGTGTATTGCACTTATCCCAATCATCTGACTTTGGTCTAACAATGGAATCTTCACGGACAGCATCCTCACGTGCTCCATACAAGATACCGCTGACAGATTCTTTATCATCTGAAATCCAATAATCTGTTCCATTTTTCTTACGGGTAAGCTTACCTAAATCCACATCTAAAACTCGAACAGCCATTTCTTCTCGACCGTTGTACATTACTTTGTCGAGCAAAGATAAGCTAGCTAACTTAGTTCCACCAGGAATCATGATGCTCATAGATTCAGGGTCTAAACTACTAGAGGTAGATACGACCGTAGGTAGAGCCCAATCAGATAAGACATCGCCAGCAGCGGAAAGTGCATCAGTTCTGGGCGTAAACGCAATCTCAGAGATGCCGTTCTCACTCCCGTTCTCCATACCATCCGGGCTAGCATCCTCTGCTATCACCTCGAATTTATAGCTATTGTTCTGACCATAAGCTTTCACTTCTCTAACGTATTCTTCGATCTGATTATGTTCTATACCAGACGACGGACTGATTCCTGATTCACCTCCGGCACCCGCACCATCATAGTCGTGGTCCACTACAGGAAACAGGTAATATAGCGATGGATATTTTGATTTCTTAGTAGAAGAGCAAAAAGCATCTTGCAGTACTTGATTTGCTTCTACTTCATCCATAGTGGTAACCCCATCGGCTAAGGTTATCGTTGCAGACGTAATCTTTGAACCTAAATCACCACCATCGCAGCCTGCTCTGAACCCTTGCTTTCTATCGCGCTGAATTTGCTGATACTGAGAAATAATCTGAGCTTTCTGTGCAAGGTCAGCAGACCCAAAGTAGGTAACATTTCGAGCATCATCCAAATAGTTATTCGGCGTAGGATCGAACGTCCAAAACCTTTCTAATTCGTCATATGTTTTCAGCTCTGAGGGGCTAAGATTGTCTTTGTTTTTAAGAACGGCTGCGATATCTTTGAAGTCGTCTTGCGTTAACGATTCGTACTCCTTATTGACAGAATCTATGTTGTAAGCAAGCATCCCCAAAGTACAAGCTGTTGAATGCAATGTAGATTGGTCAGCCGCACTCAAACTGGCGTATGAGACAGAGTTATCCAAATACTCTTTGAAAATCCTACGCAGAATCGAGAAGTCGCCCCACATTGCTAGATGAGGGAACGGATGAACAATACCATCTTGCACTGGAGTGAAGGAAGGAGAACCTCCTTTTGGGTCTCCTGCAAAATGGGCTAAGTTTCGCATCGCAATACCCAATGGCTTTGTGCTGCCTAGCTCAGTCGCGAACTCAGTCTCATCATCAAAGCTAGTGGGAAATGAAAACTCCCAACCATTAGTACCTACACCATGGAAAAAATCAGTTATAACCTTGTCTGTACCGTAGCTATATTCACCAAAGGTACGGCTATTTTGCAAAGTACTCCACGTTCCTGGGTGCGCTGTATTAGCAATACAAGCAAGAGGAAAGCTTCCGTTATCAGTATTGTAATGATACACAACCATCCCTAGAACAGCTGCCAAATTATCTCTTAGTGTTACCCTCTGCTTTTGCTTATTTTCATCATCGCCCAAAGTATTTGGCGGATAAAGCGGATCTATGTTGTCGTCCACTAATGGATCCGTAGCAGTCTCTACAGAAGGAACCTCTCTTTGCGGCTCTTTTTTATCAGCATCAGGATCAGAATCAGTAGGATCAGCAGCAGGGGCACCAGGTAACACAGGTAAATCCATACCCGCATTAAAATTCCATCCGTAGCTATCACCCAGCTCTAGCCGCTGGCCAATAACAACTCTCATTCCATTTTCAATAGACTGCCTTTCCCAATAGCCATCTAGGCCCGAAATTTTGTTTGTGAGATTGCTAAAGTTAGGATCTGTGCTTATGATTTGCTCACCAAGACTTTTGTCGTACTTGCTAAGCGCTCTTTTGCTTATATCGGAGTTGTCTTCACCATCATCTGTTGCTTTCACCCAGTTTGTATCGGTGCCATAGTTAGGCCGTGGGCCATAGCGATTATCGGCACGATAGAAATCATCTAGATAGGGCGCACGAACTTCGTCATTGAGGACTCTACGACCTGTAAAGTATTTGTTGTCTTCCCAATCTTCGCCTCTTTCCCAAGTACTTGTCTTTCGATGATGAAATGTATCTTCTGTAAACAGAGCTACTGGATCTAAAGCGAGATCTTCTGGGTTGCCATCAGGCTTAGATCCAGCGTCACTAGAACCTTTCTTCCGAATAGAATCGTTATCGGCAGTAAGTACCGTGTCAGCATCATTGATTTTAGGCGCTGAATTTCTATCTGTATAAATGTGTATTCTAGTTGAATCATCATCACCTGCCTGCGTATAGCCTTTTGCAGGAACTCCGAGAATAAGCTGACCTTGGAAATCTCCATCAGGAGTGGTAACTTCTATACCTTCTACACCATCATTCTCTTTCTCAGACATTGTTATTTGAGAAGATTCTCTAGAATACAGGCATGATCTGTGCGAGCTAATCATATGACCTCTAAAGTCATCTGTTAGCATAATGTTTCCTTCGGAATGAATTGCCCCATTCCAGTTAAATTCTGGACCTGGGAAAATCTCCATGTCGTATTTAAACCAAGCGCCCCAGCGATTCCCCCTAGAAGCGCGACGCACTTGCTGAAATTCTAAAGCGCTGTTGACCCGTCCCGTATCTTTATTATTACTGACAAAAGCTGTGATTTGAAAATTCTTTTCAACTGTTGCTGTACTGATAGGCAACCAACCTTGTTCAGGCTCTCTATCTCCACCACATTCAGATAGCGATTCATCTGTATTAATAGGGCCGTTTCGAGTTACCAGATTCTTAGCTTTAGCAACTGTTGCATCGGTACCAATATCTTCTAGCTTAATATCATCGCTGCGATCACCAGGTGTTTTAGGAGTATTGTTATCGACTGCATCGTCCATAATAATGGAGTATGCAATTGTCTCACCATCGTCAACAGTTCCGTCTCCGTTGACATCAAAAGGGAAAGCCCATGCGTTGTCTGGTTTGTCATCGTCATTAATATCAATAGGCTCTTCATCCGGTAGCTTGTAGGGGTTTAGACTAAGCGCGGAAATTCCTAAGTTCCCAGGCCCTAAACTATCTACGTTACGCATCAGAGTGAGTAAAACCTCACTAGAAGGCGTTCCTGAACCCGGCATCCGATTATCTTTTGTAAACAGGTATTCAAGCTTCGCTTTTGCACGATCAATAGCAGGAGCGGCAACATTATCGACAACTTGCTGTTCGCGGGCTAGAAAAGTGGACTGAGTGCGGCTAGCAGTACGAAAGCTTAGAGCGCCTACAGTTAGCGTCATAACTAACAACAACAGTACTGTTGTTGGAAGAACAAAGCCGGCCTTCGTGTAGCGAGTAGGTCTGTTGATGAAAAAGAGACTTCTCAATAGGCCACTCATGAAGCGACGGGCAAGTCGCTGAAATTTTGCGCGAGGTTTGCGAGGTGTTCTATTGCGAGTCTGCTTTTTGGCGGACATAGCGAGCTTCCTAACTGATTGGGGAGATGCAAAAGTGGAGAGATGTTTCCGGACACTTTTGGCGATGTTGTTTGCTCAGATTACCCAACATAGATAACAAAGCTAATCAGTAAGTCTACTCATCTAAAAATCAAGTGTGATAGAGGTTTCAGCGCTTCAGGATTTATGCTGATACAGAGTAAGAACAGTCGAAAGACTTAACCAGTTAGAGAAAATACTCATCAGAAAGAATACGATCTTCAAAGCTTCAGCAATTAAAAAGTCCTCTGTGATTCCACAGAGGACTTTTTAGTAAATCAGAATTGCAAATTGCCGAACTTTGTCGAGCCAGCTAAAAGGCTTTAATATTTGTTGAGGTCGATGCCAGCTTCGCGAGCCATGGCTTGCAGCCCTTTTTTCTCTAGAGTCTTGAGAGCTTTAGTGGATACACGGAGACGAACAAAACGTTTGCCTTGAGGCCACCAGATACGCTTGTCTTGAAGGTTGGCTTCTTGAAGGCGCTTGGTGCGGCGGTGAGAATGGGAGACGGAAAAGGCGTTGTTGGCTTTTTTGCCAGTAAGGTCGCACTTCTTAGACATGGTGGTTCTACGCTAACAGAGTTACTTATTATAGACAGCTATGGTTAATAGCACAAAAGGCAGACTTTAAATGTCTGCCTTTACTAAGGGTTGCATTAACCTCTAGCCCTAGCTATGGGAGTCTGAGGCAAGACGCGGTGGTGAGCTATCGTTCGGTTAGCTGGGTCAACAGGTTGGTAGAACGCTCTGTGAATGCTTTCATGCCATCGGCATCGAAGCCCTTTTGAGCCATCAATGCAAGGTCGTAGACCTGTTCACAGATGAGAGTGGCTAACTGCTCTGAGGGAGATTGGCCACCGTCAGGTTGAACGATGCTGCCTTGGCTGAGCTTGGCTACGTTTTGGATGAGAGGATGAGAGGTGTTGACGAGCAGAGTGTGCGAATCAGGAAATTCAACGCCTTGTTGCTGAAGAAAAGCACTCATTTCCTGCATACGACGAAGCTCTTCGGGAACGAGCACCATAGCTGGAGGAGCCGATTGGTCGCCAGATTTTAAGGCTTCGGTACGCACAGTGATTTTAGGTCGGTTAAGGGCTTTTTCAAAAACCTCTTTGACCTGCTCACTGCGGGTTTTATTAGTGCTGGCATCAATAATCTCATTTTCCTGCTCACTGTCGATCAAGGTGTCATCAAGATCGGCGTCTACTCGGGAGAATTTGACATCTGAGTATTCCTGCTCCAAGAAAGAGACAAAGTGAGTGTCGATAAAAGAATCCATGAAGAGGAGTTCTAGACCTTGGTTCTCTAGCAGACTAATGTAGGTTGCTTGAGAAACTTCGTCTGTGGCGTAGTAAATGCGGTTTTCGTGCTTTTCTTTATTGCGCTCTAGGTATTCCTTGATAGTTGTATAGGATTTGCCGTTAGCATCAACCGCAGATTTCTCAACGTCTGCCCATTCATCACCTTCTGTCTCGACTTCGACCTTTGGCTGGTCTGATTTTGTCAAGTCAGCAGTTGATCGAAAAATAACGTAATCTTGGACCTGCTTTTTGAATTTATCGTCGTTAAGAGAGCCGAACTTTACGAAGGTGCCTAAGTCTTGCCAGATACTGATGTATTTGGAGATATCGTCACGGTAAAGCTCTTTGAGGCGATCGCCTACTTTTTTCGCAACATAGTCAGCAATCCGGCGAACGGTTCTATCAGCCTGCAAGAAGCTGCGGGACACGTTCAAAGGAATATCTGTGCTATCAATCACACCACGCAGAGGCGTAAGGAATTTAGGAATAATTTCCTCGCAGTTATCGCTGACAAAGACTTGGTTGCAAAATAGCTTGATTTGGCCTTTGTTTAGCTCTACGTCTGGCTTCAGCTTGGGAAAATATAGAATACCGTTAACAACGAAGGGGTAGTCAGTGTTGAGGTGCACCCAGAGAAGGGGCTCTTCTTCGTAAGGATAGAGATAGCGGTAGAGGTTTAAGTAATCCTCATCTTTGAGGTCGCTAGGAGATTTTTTCCAAAGGGCTTCTTGCTTGTTGATAACTTCGCCGTTGAAGTTGATGGGCACAGGCATGAAGTCGCAGTAGGTTTTTACCAGCTGCTTGATACGGGCTTCTTCAAGGTACTCCTGCTCGTCATCGTTGAGGTGGAGAGTAATAGTCGTGCCGCGCTCAGCGCGATCGCTCTCACTTAGCTCAAACGAAGTACTGCCATCGCACGACCAATGAACCGCTTGGGCGTCTTCTCGCCAAGAAAGCGTATCGATATCGACCCGGTCAGCCACCATAAATGAGGAATAGAAGCCTAGACCAAAGTGACCAATAATCTGCTGGTCAGACTCATCCTTGTATTTAGAGATGAATTCTTCAGCGCTGGAAAAAGCGACCTGGTTAATATACTTTTTAATTTCTTCGCCGGTCATACCGATGCCGCTATCGCTGATGCTCAGCGTTTTTCCATCTTTGTCTACAGCAATAGTAATTTTAGGCTCTACTTCACCGCTGTATTCGCCGGAGCGGGAAAGCATATTAAGTTTGCTGATGGCATCTACGCCGTTGGAGATCAGCTCACGAATAAAAATTTCATGGTCGGAATACAACCACTTTTTAATAATGGGAAAAATATTCTCGGTATGGATACTAATATTTCCCTGTTCCAAAACCGTTGTCATGGTAAGACTCTGCCTCTAACAAGAGGTGCGATAAATTGCTACTCCCCAATTTCGCGAACTTTTGCAGGACTGACAAGGGTGGTGGCTGTGACAGAGGAGTGCGGGTTTCCCTACCTAGCAAAAGTTTGAATCGGATAAATGCTCTGTCGACCGTGAAGTAGGCTTTGAAATTGGGCAGGTTAGGGAGTAACTGTCTTATCAACCTTGCCTGATATGAAGGTGATTGCCTGGCCAGCCTTTAAAACGCGTTATGCCAATCCCTACACTTGGCTTCTGTATTCGCATATGCCTGAGACCGTGTCGGTCACTGAGTTTTCATTGAAGCAGCTATTGAGAGAAAGATTTGATGTCTTTCACATGCACTGGCCAGTGGAGACTTTGGTACGTCATCCAAATATTTGGATAGCGCGAATGCGTGTACTGGTGTTTTGGCTATTGCTGAAGCTAAGTAAATGGCGCGGGACAAAAATTGTGTGGACAATTCATGATGAAAAACCGCACGTCGTACTATATGAAGCACTTGCCGACTGGTTTACTGAGCAGCTAATTGCGCATACCGATGGCTATATCAACTTGTGTGATGCCGGGAAAATTGCAGTGCAACAGTCGCTGCCGGGGCTGGCGAACACACCTGGATTTGTGGTACCACATGGACACTACCGGGGATGTTACGCAGATGAGTTAAGTCGAGACGAAGCGCGATCGCAACTCAACTTACCACCACATACGACTGCGCTACTCTATCTCGGCTATATCAGTCCATATAAGAATGTTCCTCATCTGATTGAGGTGTTTCGCCAACTGCCCATATCGAACAAACCATTTGTACTGATAGTTGCAGGAAAGCCAGATGACGAAGCGCTTAAGCAAGCAGTATGTGCAGCAGCAAAAGAGGCCAATAATATTCAGCTGCATCTTCGTTTCATTCAAGACGATGAGTTACAGATATTTTTCAAAGCAGCCGATTTAGTCGTCCTACCTTTTGAAGAGATTTTGAATTCGGGCAGTTTGCTGCTCTCTCTCTCTTTTAATCGGCCTGTATTAGCGCCTAATTTAGGAGCAGTCGTTAATTGGCAGACGCAGATAGGACCAGACTGGGTAAAGACGTATTCAGGACCGTTGACAATAGAGATATTACAAGAGGCGGTGCGGAGCCTTCAGCCAGTATCAGCAGAGGCTTGTTTGGATACATTGGAATGGAATGCGATCGCGCAGCAAACATTAGATGCGTATCAGTCGCTTTAATTAAAAACATTGAAGAACGATGAAAATTGCCTACACAACGACTTTCGACTTAGAAAACCCTGAGCATTGGCCAAGGCGACATCTAGGACTTTACGGGGCAGGCGCTAAAATCGTTCAAACATTAAAAGCTTTAGGCAGTGAAGTTTCGCCGCTGGGTGAGCTGACCAGAAAACGGAGTCCCATCACTCGGCTTAAATGGCAGTTTTATCGAAATTTTAGAGAAAGGGACTTTTATAGCTGGGCCGATCCCATTGTTTTGCGTCACTATGCAAAACAAATTCAGCACGACTTAACAAATACTGAAGCAGACATTCTGCTATGCCCAGAGAATGCCATTCCCATCGCTCACGTAAAGCCCGATCGACCAATGGTGCTGTGGACAGACACCACGTTGGGTAGCCTAATTGACTTTTATCCTTATCTGAGCAACTTGTGCACAGAGACTCGACGTAATCTTCTGAAAATGGAGCAGCGAGTACTCGATAGATGTAGCCTGCTGATTTTCAACTCTCAGTGGGCAGCGGAGCAGACGCAAGCCCTCTACGGCATTTCTCCATCGAAAATTCAGGTCATTCCAAGAGGCTCTAGTCAGACTCAGCAGCTATCTGACGATGCCTTCGAGTCAGCGCTCAAAAAGAGAGAAGCGGGTCCCTGTCAGCTACTGTTCGTAGGGGTAGATTGGCAGCGAAAGGGCGGAGATACAGCTTTTAGCATTGCTGAGCTGCTGAACGCTCAAGGCATTGAAACCGAGCTGCATATTGTTGGATGCCAGCCACCCTATGAGGTACCAGCGTTCGTCAAAGTTCATGGATTTATTGATAAATCGACCGCGATAGGACAGGCCAAGCTATCTGAACTGTTTCAAGCTGCGCATTTTTTGCTATATCCCACAAGAGCAGACGCCATGGGTGTAGTACTCAGCGAAGCGGCTGCGTTTGGGGTGCCGTCATTGGCGAGCGACATTGGAGGAATTGCTAGCGTGGTGAAGGCAGGCATTTCTGGGCAGGTATTTCCTCCAGAGAGCAAGCCAGAAGCGTACTGCACGTTTATTGCTGCGCATAGGGCAGACGATTGCTATTCAGCGCTAGCACGCAGTACCTTTGCATACTACAAGAGCTATGTAAGCTGGCCAGCGGTAGGAGAACAGGCCATGGCAGCTTTTGAGAAATTGCTGCAAGGTTGACCAACCAATCGCATGAGCCATCAATAAGTATAAATACGGAATTCACTATATGTAGCGTCTGGATCTGAGAGCAAACACTATAGTGTGTTAATGTCTATTGCTATAAGCGTGTGACTATATGTAGAGGTTAAGCACCGTATCTGGGCAGCTGAAACACTACATAGAACGATAATCACACAGCTAACCATATAGAACGCTAACCATCTTCCTATTTTTCTCCTCCCATGGTTCAAGAACTTGAGCGTACTCGCCTGAAAAATAAACAGAAAAGTCCGTTTCCAGAAACCGCGCCTGCGGCCTACCCTGTGTTCTATCGCACTTATAGTCGCCGGTTTGAGGGTGGCAGGCGAGAAACCTGGCAAGATGTGTGCGATCGCACCCTAACCGGCCTATTAGAACTTGGGAAACTGACTGAAGAAGAACGATCGCTAGTGTCGAGAATGCAGCGTGAACTCAAGGCGATGCCGTCAGGGCGCTGGCTGTGGGTAGGTGGAACTGAGTGGAGCAAGAATCCAAAAAATTTCTCAGGCGCTTATAACTGCACCAGTACAAATGTAGTGGACTGGCGGGCCTTTGGCCTGATGATGGATCTAGCGATGATGGGCTGCGGCACAGGCGCGGTGCTAGAACCAAAATACATCAATCAACTGCCCAAAATTCGTAACAAGATTACGGTAAAAATGCGCGGCGATGTCGGCATGACGATTGAGAGTCAGCGGCGCGAAGAGGCAGAGATTAAGGTAGATGAAATAAATAATCGCGTGGAGATTATCGCGGGCGATAGCCGGCAGGGCTGGGTAAAGTCATACCAAACGCTACTGGAGCTTTCGACAGATGAACGGTTTGATGGCGCAGTAGAAGCCATTATTGACCTGAGCGATATTCGCCCAGCAGGTGAGCGGCTGAAAGGATTTGGTGGGATGGCAAATCCGGTGAAGCTACCTGATCTATATGAGCGCTGCGCCAAGATTTTGAATAATGCAATTGGGCGGCAGTTGAATTCTATTGAGTGCTGCTTGCTAATTGATGAGGCCGCAGCTTGCGTGGTTGCTGGCAATATCAGGCGCAGTGCGGGCATGCGTCAGTTCGATAGCAATGATGACGTTGCAACCGGGGCGAAGGAAAACCTGTGGCGCCAGGATGAAGATGGCAACTGGAGCATTGACCCTACAAAAGACGCGCTGCGGATGGCAAACCATACGCGAGTGTTTCATGAGAAGCCTTCACCAGAGGATATTGAAACCGCTGTTCGGAAGCAGTTTTATTCTGGAGAAGGCGCGATCCAGTGGGCTGGAGAAGCTGAGAGAAGAGCGCAGGGTAAGGGCCGCTATGGTTTGAATCCTTGCGGTGAAATTATCGGACAGGACTTTCACTGCAACCTGGCTGAGATTCATTTAAACCAGATTAGTCCGAAGGATGAACAGACTCAAAATGATGCGTTTAGAGCAGGCGGCATTGCTGTAGCAGCGTTGCTAAACCATAGGTTCGTCGAAGAGCGCTATCAAAACTCACGGGAAGAAGACCCGATTGTAGGCGTTTCGTTCACAGGTTTCTTCGACTTCTGTGTAAAAGCATTTGGGGTGGAGTGGCTAGAGTGGTTTGCGGCAGGTCGCCCAGATACTATGCAGGGCATTGAGTTTAAAGCGCAAGAGAAGGCGTATCTGAGCCGCTGGAAAAAGGTGGTGCATGAGACAGTGTGGGAGTATTGCGATCGCCACAACATTCGTCGTCCAAACCGCTGTACGACTGTGCAACCTGCGGGTACAAAAAGCTTGTTAACGGGCGCATCTTCTGGATGGCACCCACCGAAGGCACAGCGCTTTATTCGCCGGATTACCTTCCGTAAGGACGATCCGGTTGCGTTAGCCTGTATGGACTATGGCTATTCTGTGATTCCTTCCCAATCCGATAAAGATGAGAAAGGAAATTTGCTGGATGATCCGTTCGATCCACGCTGTACTGAGTGGCTCGTTGAGCTGCCGGTTGAGGTGGACTGGGCGAATTTACCAGGCGCGGATGAAGTGCCGATTGAGCAATTTTCAGCACTTGCTCAGTTCGACTTTTACATGCAGGTGCAGCAGCACTATACAGCGCACAACACGTCGGCAACGATTGAGCTGCGTGAGCATGAGATTGAGCCTTTGGCACAGCGGATTACTCAAGCGATTCAAAACGATGAGGGCTATGTATCGGCAGCCTTGCTAGCTCGCTTTGACGATTTGCAGACGTTCCCTCGACTGCCGTTTGAGCCGATTAGCAAAGATGAATACGAGGCCATGCTAAAAGAGGTGCGATCGCGCCGAAAGACAGACAATTTCCACGCAGCGCTAGAGCAGCATGATGCGGGTGAGCTAGTAGAAGCCGGACCTGCGGGCTGTGATTCGGATAAGTGTCTGATGCCAGAAAAGAAACCAGAGAAAAAGCCCAGCTAGAAAGCCCAGATAAGAAAGCCTCGTAGAGAAAGCGACCTGTCGCCTGTTCGGCGAACAATTTAATTTGATTAGCTGTGTGGGGAATGCTCTTGTGAAAGGGCATTCCTTTTTTTAGGAAACCGCATCGTAGCGGAAGTCTTGTGAAGATTTTCGGGAATCAGCGCGATATTTCGAGTATCTACATACACGATATAGCAAGAGTCCTTGATATATCTGAACGTGTGTTGTCTCGCTTCAAATTTATCTGTAGGCTCGGCTTTCATCGTTCACTTCTAGAGCAATCCCTGTGGAATCAGTTTATTGGTTTTGTTTAATCATTGGCGGTGCCTTTGTCGCCTTGTCTTTGGTCGGCGGCGGCGATTTGCTTGATGACTTTGATATTGATGCTGATGCCGATTTCGATGTTGATACCGACTTCGACGCAGACATTGATGCTGATGCCGATTTTGACGCGGACATCGATGCTGATACCGACTTGCAGATTGATACAGACGTTGCGCTGTTAAAAACAACCGCTCGTAGGCGCAGAAGACTACCTTTTCCGCTGTCTATTTTGACCAGCTTTAAATTTTGGACATTTGGAGGATTTTTCTTTGGACTAACTGGGCTGGTGATAGGCGCTACGAGCCCGGAGCTAGGCATCCTAACGTTTGCGATCGCACTCGCTATGGGCATCTTTTGCGGCGGCGCTCTGGCTAGCAGCTTACGCTATCTCAAGCACCGCCAGGTCGATAGCCTGATGCGCAATGAAGACTTTTCAGGATTGGTCGGCATTGTAGAACTTCCTTTCGACGCGAATAGCAAGGGCAAAGTGTTCTTGGAAGTCGGTGGCAGCACGCTGCACCTAATTGCAAGAACCGACGAAACCGAATCTTTTCAGGTGGGCGATCGCGTTCTAGTGGTAGGTCGCGAGGAAAACCGACTGTGGGTAGTCTCTGACAAACATGCGATGAAAGGCGCTGACCCTGACAGTAATCCCAAGAGACTGGAGGGATAAAAACGTCTCAGACGGCTGGTCTCACTGGTAAATCTTTACGTTGCCTGGTGAAGTGATGCCTCAAAACAATTACACGGAACAATCATACGGAGTCACACCAATGAGTGAATCTTCTTTTCGATTAGACAATAGCGAAGTTGACAGTAGCGAAGCCATAGAGCACGTAGAGCAGCCGCTAATACTCTCACAGGCAACTCAACCACTGACATCCACAGCCACGTCATCCGCAGCGATTGGCGTACTGGGAATTAGCGGTATCGGCATCACTTTAATTATTTTGGCTAGCGTGATTGCCCTGCTAAAAACCTGCTTAAGAATCTGTAAGCCCAATGAGATTCTGATTATCTCAGGTCGGAAGTACAAGCAGGCGAATGGGCGGGAAGTGGGGTATCGGGTTATCTTTGGCGGCCGCGCCTTCATCATTCCAGTGATTGAGCGGGTGGAAAAAATGGATATGACCACCATGCCAATTCCAGTAGAGGTGAGCAATTCTTACGCGAAAGGTGGGACGCCGCTAAATATTCAGGCGATCGCGAACGTAAAAGTCTCCAGCAAAAAAAGTATTGTCGGCAACGCCATCGAACGATTCCTGGGCCGCAATCGCTCAGAAATTCGTCGGGTTGTTCGTGAAACCCTAGAAGGCAATTTGCGGGGTGTTGTCGCTAACCTAACGCCTGAGCAAGTGAACGAAGACCGATTGATTTTTGCAGAACGGATTGCAGAAGATGTCGCCCGCGATCTCAACAAGCTAGGGCTTCAGCTCGATACGCTGAAAGTGCAGAGTGTCACCGACGATGTAGACTACCTCAGCTCTATTGGCCGACGGCAAATTGCCAAAATCGTTCGCGATGCTGAGATTGCTGAAGCAGAAGCAATTGGCGAAGCCGAGCGGATTGAGGCCGACTGCCAGAAAAAAGCAGAGATGTTTAAGTCTCAGGCCCTGACGATTACGCAGGAGAAAACCAACGAACTGCGTAGAATTAAAGCAGAGCTCGATCAGCGCTCCAAATCAGAAGAAGAGCGCACAGCAGCGGCGGCAAAAGAAGCTAGAGCCAGAGCCGAACAGCAGCTGCAAGCGGTTAGAGCCAAGCTAGAAAGGCTACGATTGCAAGCCGACGAAGTGCTCCCAGCAGAGGCGCGTCGTGAAGCGCAGGCATTGCATGCCAAAGGCGCAGCAGCCAGCATCGAAGAAAATGCGAAAGCTGCCGCCGCTGTGAACGAAATGCTAGCGCAGGTCTGGAAAGAAACGGGCGCAGATGCCAGCCAGATTTTTTTGCTACAGCAGGTAGAAATGATTTTGCAAGAAGCAGCCGCCATTCCCCATCGAATGAAGCTAGACAACATTAACGTGATTGATAACGGAGATGGAAAAGCGATCGCTAGTCTGGCCAATGTCTATCCCGAGATTGTTCGACAGTTTTTAACGCAGGTAGAACAAACACTTGGCATTGATGTAGTAGGAACGCTCTCGCAGGCAGGCGCACCCGCTTCAAATGGAAAGCTAGATGTCAGCTCAGTCACAGCGCTTTCAGCTAATTCATAGTGCTAATAATTCATAGTGCTCACTCGCAGCGCTAGCTCGTAAAACTCACTTGCAGAATTTGAGAGATACAAGAAACCAAGGGACGGGCAAGAGGCCTATCCCACCAGACATTTTTGGAGAAGTTAGACAATGCCTATTTTGATTCTGTTGCTGTTAGCTGGGGGGCTTGGAACCTTCACTATCAAGAACCTTTACTACATCTGTCAGCCCAACGAAGTGCTTATTTTTGCAGGCAGTACTCGCAAGATGGGCAGCCGCAAAGTGGGCTATCGATTGGTGAAAGGTGGCAGCAGCATTCGCACACCACTGCTCGAAAAAGTCATGAAGATGAACTTGACTAACATGATCATCGAGCTGAAAGTATCAAATGCGTACTCGAAAGGCGGTATTCCACTTCATGTAGATGGTGTTGCTAATATCAAGATTGCAGGCGAAGAACCCACCATTCACAACGCTATTGAGCGCTTGCTCGGCAAGCCCCGCAAAGAGATTGAAAAAATGGCAAAGGAGACTCTGGAAGGGAATCTTCGAGGCGTGCTCGCTAGCCTGACGCCAGAGCAGGTAAATGAGGACAAAACGGCCTTTGCCAAAAGCTTGCTAGATGAGGCCGAAGAAGATCTTGAAAAGCTAGGTCTAGTGCTCGACACGCTACAAATTCAGAATATTTCTGATGACGTGCGCTATCTGGATTCTATTGGTCGTAAGCAGCAGGCGGATTTGCAGCGGGATGCTCGGATTGCCGAAGCAGAGGCCAAGGCTGAGTCAGCAATTCAAACCGCTGAGAACCAGAAGATTACTGCCGTGCGGCGGCTAGAGCGAGATATCGGCATTTCACAGGCGGCGGCAGAGCAAAGAACACAAGATGCGCTGACCATGCGAGCGGCGGTAGTCGCTGAAGCAGAAGCAGAAATTGCCGCTTCTTTGGCCCGAATTCAGGCGGATGTGCCAGTGCAGCAAGAGCGCATCAAGCAGATTATGGAACAGCTGAAAGCAGATGTCATTGCTCCTGCTGAAGCTGAGTGTAAACGGGCGATCGCCCAGGCAAAAGGTAACGCATCAACCATCATTGAAGAAGGGAAAGCTCAAGCAGAAGGGACACGCAGCCTGGCAGAATCCTGGCTAACAGCAGGTGACAGCGCCCGCGATATCTTCCTCTTGCAGAAGCTGGAAGTGCTGCTGAAAACATTGACGGCAACAGTCCCTGACGTTGGCGTACAGAACGTAACCGTCATCGATACGCAGTCTGGCAACCTGGCAACCCAGGCGGCAGCTTTTATGACACAGCTTAAGCAAACATCTGGAGTTGACTTAGCAGGCGCGATTAATAGAGTGGGTGGGCCCAAGTTTGATGACAGCACCCCGGCAGTGCTCAGCGAAGATAGCTCGGTCATGGATAACTAACCTCTCCGCCGCCGACCCGCTATAAAATGAAGCAGCCTCCGCGTACGTACCCCGGCAGGCTGCTTTTTATTTGCCATAGACTATGAGACTTTCCCCGGCTGGGCAACGTTTTTACCAGGAAGTGCAGAAATCTGAAGGGCGAATTAATTTAGCAGCAGCAGCACTTTATATCGCCCAGGAAGAATACTGGGATATGGATCCTACGTTTTACCTGGAGAAGCTAGATGACATGGCAGCGGCGGTGCGATCGCGCCTCCCTAAAAACCGCTATCCGCTCAAAGTCATTCAAATTATCAACGCCTATCTGTTCGAGGAGCTTAACTTTTCAGGGAACCAGACTGATTACTACAGTCCAGATAACAGCTATCTAAACTGCGTACTCGATAGGCGACTTGGTATTCCAATCACGCTGTCACTGGTCTATTTAGAAATTGCCAGACGCGTGCAGTTTCCGATGATAGGGGTAGGGATGCCGGGTCACTTTTTGATTCGGCCCGTCGTTGAAGAGATGGAAGTGTTTGTTGATCCGTTTAGACAGGGCGAGATTATGTTCGTCGCAGACTGTCAGCAACGCTTTGAACGGATGTTTCCACAGGTAGACTGGAACCCCAGCTTCTTAAGCGGGGTGATGCCAAAACAGTTTCTCACTCGCATGCTGATGAATTTGAAGGCCATTTATATTCAGCTAGAAGCCGACGAAGAAGCAGTGGCCGTGCTCGACAAGCTGTTGATTTTGAGGCCAGGCGAGTCTCAGCAGATTCGTGATCGCGGCCTTTTACACCACCGGTTAGAAAACTATGAGCTGGCTGAGCAAGATTTGAAACGGTATTTGCGATCGCATCCCAGCGCTCCAGACGGCGACACTATTCAGCAAATTCTAGAAAGCATTGAGCGCTCATAGCAGGGGCCCGATAGTCTTTCTTGGTACAATTCAAGCTTGACTTAGCGGATTTGAGCACTCATGGATGTTATCCCAGCAATTGACCTGTTAGGAGGGCGCTGCGTGCGCCTCTTTCAAGGAGACTACGAACAGTCTGAGGTGTTTAACGACAATCCCGTAGACGTCGCTAAACAATGGGAGGCCGAGGGCGCTACGCGTTTGCATCTAGTCGATTTAGATGGAGCAAAAGCTGGGAAGCCAGAAAATTGGGAAGCGATTGGTGCGATCGCTGAAGCTGTTGATCTTCCTATTCAAGTGGGTGGCGGCTTGCGGGATGCCGACCGCGTGAGTGCACTGTTCGACTTGGGCGTACAGTATGCCATCTTAGGGACCGCTGCCGTCGAGAATCCAGATCTCGTCGGGCAGCTCAGCACAAAATTTCCCGGTCAAATCATCGTCGGCATAGATGCCCGTGAAGGCAAAGTGGCTACCCGAGGCTGGATTGAAACCTCCGAAGTCATGGCCATAGACTTGGCAAGACGGATGGGCGAGCAGGGCGCGGCAGCCATTGTGTACACCGACATCAAACGCGACGGCACCATGAAAGGGCCAAACCTAGCAGCACTCAGGGAACTAGCCACCGCTATAGATACACCCGTAATTGCCTCCGGCGGCGTTAGCTCACTCTCAGATTTAATGAGCTTGTTAGGACTTGTACCCTTGGGTGTATCCGGCGTTATAGTTGGGAAAGCCCTTTACACAGGAGATGTCTCACTCAAACAGGCTATCAGGGCCGTTGGACAAGGACGCTGGCAAGACGTTCCGCCAGTAGGTGGAGCAAACAGTACGCTGGCATAGAAAGCACTGGCATTCAGCAGCAAAGTAAGGATGCAAACAAAGCAAAGATGCATTAGGTAAGGATGCATTAGAAAAAGTAAAAAGGACACCCACATCAGTGAGCGCCCTTATTTCATCCAACGGCCATCGAAGCGCTAGCTGTCTTTACTCTTTAGCTCTTCAATCTCTTTGCGAATCGCAATAAGTTCAGCCGTTAAAGAAGTCACTTCTGCCTGCAATTCTGTATCGACTACTGGCGTTGCAACTGTAGTCACAGTGGGTGGCTCAGCAGGAGCACCGGGTGTAAATGGAGAAGACGCGCTGCGGAAGGGCTCAGGCATTTGACTGGTCACACCTTCTACAAAGTCGCGAGCTTCTTTTTCTGTCAGCGCACCGCGAACTTCTAGCTTGTCGGCCAAGCGCTCCCAGTCGCTCCCAATCGCAGAAAATTCATCGGAAACTCGCTGAGGATCTTGTACAGCTTCTACTGCGGTAGAGGCTGCTCCCAGAGTGACACGATAGCCTTTTTGGATGAGTTCGAGAAAGGAGTCAGTATTCATGGTGATAGTGGTTGCCTCAAGGTCTATAGCATCTGCCGAGTTGCTTAGGATACTTCTGAAGGCCACCGCACATAGATGATCTAGATGCAGCTGATCAAGCAACTCGACTCGCAAATGTTCTAATGCATTAGGACATTTGCTATATTGTGCCGCAAACTTTCACCAGTGACCATTAGGCTGTAGACACAAAAGCAGAATTTACGACCGCGCTATTCTCGCGCTCTATTCCCACTCTTCTATTCCCACTCTATGGTGCCAGGTGGCTTTGAAGTAATGTCGTACACCACTCGGTTGACACCGTCCACCTCGTTGACCACACGGTTGGAGATGCTTTCTAGCAGCTCGTAGGGTGCGCGAGACCAGTCAGCGGTCATACCGTCTTCACTGCTGACTAAGCGCAGAACAATCGGATAGGCATAGGTCCGCTGATCGCCCATCACGCCGACACTACGTACCGGCAGCAAGACACCAAAGGCCTGCCAGAAATCGTGATAGCTGTCGCTACGGCGAATTTCTTGACGAATGATATAGTCCGCTTCTCTCAAGATTCGCAAGCGCTCTGGCGTTACTTCTCCTAAAATCCGAATTGCTAAGCCGGGTCCTGGGAAAGGATGACGCCTGACAATGTCATCTGGCAAGTTGACGGCCCGGCCCACCTTGCGAACCTCATCTTTAAAGAGCTTTCGCAGGGGTTCAATCAGTTTAAAGCGCAGGTCTTTCGGCAATCCGCCCACATTGTGATGGCTCTTGATTTTGACGGCGACTCTTTCACCGGTTTGTGGATCGACGTTGGTATCAGCCGATTCGATCACATCCGGATAGAGCGTACCTTGAGCCAAATAGTCAAAGGGACCCAGGCGAGTAGACTCTTCCTCAAAGACTTGAATAAATTCGTGACCAATTATTTTTCGTTTTTCTTCAGGGTCAGTCACGCCCTTCATTTTCTCTATAAATCTAGCGCCTGCATCGATGTATTCCACGTTGATGTGAAAGCGCTTATCGAAAATTTCGATCAGCCGCTCAGGCTCGCGCTTACGCATAAAGCCTTGATCGATGAACATGCAGGTGAGCTGGTCACCAATTGCCTGGTGCAATAAGAAGGCTAGGGTAGAAGAATCGACACCACCAGAAAGTGCTAGCAGCACGCGCTGGTTACCTACTTTTGCGCGAACTTCGCGGATAGCTTCTTCTACAAATGCTTCAGTGGTCCAGGTGGGTTCGCATTCACAAATGTCGTATACGAAGTTGCGAATTAGCTCACCGCCTTCGGGAGAATGAACAACTTCAGGGTGGAATTGAACGCCGTAGAAATGTTTGTGGGGGTTTGCGATCGCAGCCTGTGGCGTGTTCTCCGTATGCGCTAACACTGTGAATCCTTCTGGCAGCCGGGTGACAGAATCACCGTGACTCATCCACATAGTTGAGGCCTCAGTGACATTCTTTAGCAAATCCGCCGTGTCATCAATTAGCAGAGCAGCTTTACCGTACTCACCTCGCTCAGCCCGCTCAACCTGTCCGCCTAGCTGCTTCACCATCAGCTGCATGCCGTAGCAAACACCTAATACAGGAATACCTAAGTTCCAAATCTCCGGATCACAAGCAGGCGCCCCTCGGTCGTAAACAGAACTAGGACCGCCAGAAAGAATGATGCCTTTAGGATTCAGCTGCTGCAGCTGCTCTGCGGTGGTGCGATAAGAGAGAACTTCTGAATACACTTCGGTCTCTCGAATCCGGCGAGCAATCAGCTCAGAATACTGAGAGCCAAAGTCTAAAATAGCTAGCATTTGGCGGTTCAAAGCAGAGGTTTCAACCGTAGAAGAGTCCTTTGAAATATCTGCTGCTTTGGGCCGTGAAGTGGGTGTTTGAGAAGTCACAATAGTCCCTTATTGTCTGGTTTGCGTTTTAAACAGCGCCTACTCGAAAGAGACACTGCCTAATAAATATGCAGCCAGCGTCTTTGGTAGAGCGCCGTTTGCCTAAGCGGTTTAAGTTAAAAACAGAAAAAATTAAAAGAGAAGATGAAGAATAGCTGCGGATATCGCAGTGATCTGCCTTCGATACGGGCTTTCGATATGGATGGTTCTCAGCTGAGAAGAACGCTGTTCTGAAGCAGCAGGTGCAGAGGTTGCGGTGTGTGATGGAGGCGTATCAGGAAGCTGAGAGTCTCTGTGCAATCTTCACGTGCATGTCTCACGTGCATTTGTCTAGGACATAGCTAGAGGTATAGCTAGAACAATATTGAAAGAGTCGAACGATTGTTCAAGAACGATTGACGACGGGCACCAGCTGATTCACTAACCTACTCAAAAAAGGCAGGTGGGGATTGTAGGGTACTTACCCTTAAAACGGGCCTCAAGGTCAGTGAAATTTCTGGCCTAGGCGGCTTGATTTATTATTTTGCTTTTTAAATACAGTAGCAAACCGCTTGCCATTTAAAGCAGCTTGGTCAACATCCCAGTCAGTAAAGAGATAGTAAATGCTCACTGGCCTTGCTCTTTACGATAATCTGCCGCTGACGGTCAAACAGGATACTGCCAACTTGAACAGTTTGCTCAGTGTGAGTTTGGATGTATGCGTGCGATCGCTCATCAATCCGCTCAGATAAAATGCCATACACCCGTGCCACCCAATCATCTTGAGTTTGCTTCTCCCAATCACGCAGTACACCCAAAGCAGCTTCCGTCGTCTCACTGGCCAAAACCTGCTGTACAACAGCAATCTCTAAGCCAGCGTTGGCACAGTAAGCTGCCATAATTTCCTGGCGTCCATCTGCGACGTGATGATGAGTATGAAAAATGCCACCTGCTAGCTTGATCAGCTTGCCGTGGTAGCCAAACAGCAAAATAGAGCGAATGCCTAGCTCGCCAGCTTCGGCCAGCATCGGGCCCATCCAGTTAGCTATTTTTAGCCGCCGTGCAGGATCAATGACTAACTTCAGCGCCAGGTCTAAACCATTTTCTCCCAGGCAAAATTCTAAGTCTTGATACGCCGCGGCCTTGCGCTTCTAGGTCTCTCGATATTCTGCCAGCTGGCCGGGGGCACTCAGCGGCTGAGCAATACCGCTTGTTCCTAGTAAAGAAAGACCATCAACCACACCAAAAGCAGCGTTTGAGGTCCGCAAAGCCAACCGCCGTCCTGCGGGCAAAATGATGGTGACTTTAATTTTTTGGTCAGTCGAAAGTTCTAGCGCTAAGTTCGTCTGGAGTAATTTTCGCGCGTAGCTGTAGATCGCCGCACCTTCAGTGTGGCGGCCAATTCCCTCACCGCCTTCTAAACAGATTTGCTCTGATTGCGCCGATTCTCCCCAGCTCACAACAGACCAGATAGGGGTATGACGAGTGAGATCCAAATTGTCGCCAGGATCGCTGCGGGTAATGGCTAGTACAGAGGTTTCAGATAGCCGAGCAACCTGTTCGATTGGAATCTCTGCTATTTCTGCCGGTTCAATCAAATCAAGCGTCACCATGTTTGAGGCTTGCACTGAACTGATCAGATGACGGAGGGCTGCGATCGCACCCGCACAAGCAAACACAGGCAGCGTATAGCCACGTCTAGGACTACTTCTCGATCTATCCATGTAAAGGCTCTCAATTCAGTCAGCCTTTATCGTGTCATTTATCGATAGATGATGGAGTATGGATAAAACCCGCGCGTCCGCCCCTCGCGATTGATTCTTTATGCCCCAAAAATTCGAGCGAAAACCACTGCTAGCGCCCAAACCCATCGACTACCTGCGCATCAGCTTAGTCGATCGCTGCAACTTCCAGTGCGTGTACTGTATGCCAGAAGGCGCTGACTTGCAGTACGCCTTGAAAGAGCACTGGTTAACCCACGACGAGATTTTACGGCTACTGCGTGAGGTATTTATCCCAGTTGGGTTTACGCGCTTTCGGTTAACCGGTGGCGAACCGCTTTTAAGACCGGGTGTCGTGGAGCTAGTGGCAGCGATCGCAGCTCTGCCACAGACTCAAGATCTCGCGATGACAACCAACGGCTTTCTGCTAACAGAGTTAGCGGAACCACTTTACAAAGCAGGCCTTAATCGCATCAACATCAGTCTAGATTCGCTCGACGAAGAAACCTTTAAAGCGATCGTTGGGGGAAGAGGAAAATCTCGTTGGCAGGACGTATGGGCAGGCATTCAAGCCGCTTACAAAGTCGGGTTTTCGCCACTCAAACTCAATGTGGTCGTCATTCCAGGAGTAAACGATCACGAAATTTTAGACCTTGCAGCGCTATCTATAGACCGTGACTGGCACATTCGCTTTATCGAATTCATGCCCATTGGCAACGACGCTCTTTTTAAACACAAAGGCTGGATTGACAGCGAAACTATTCGAGGACAAATTGCCGAACGCTGGGGGCTAGAGACTAGCAATGTAACCGGCAACGGACCGGCTGATGTGTTTCAAATTCCAGGCGCGAAAGGGACACTGGGATTTATCAGTCAGATGTCTGAATGCTTTTGCGATCGCTGTAATCGCATGCGCCTCTCCGCCGACGGCCTCCTGCGCCCCTGCCTGCTAAACGAAACCGGGCAGATAGATCTGCGCACCGACTTAAGGGCGGGCGTTCCTCTATCCGAGCTGCGCGAGCGGGTCGCCGCCTTGCGTCAGGCAAAACCTGACATCAACTTCAAAATGCGCGAATCTGGCGTCACTGGGGCCTACAGCCGTACCATGTCTCAAATCGGCGGATAAACTCACCGCTCATAAGTCTTCACTGTCTGCTCAAACGAAGTCTCTATCGATGCCACTTCATACGATATCTCGATTACTCATCTTTATAGCAGCACGTAGAATCGGCTCAACCAGCTCCGGTCTTTGCAAGTAATGGAGCGGCCTGTAACAACGTTTTTGTGTAGGGATGAGCAGGCGCACTAAAGATTTGCTCAGTAGCGCCGATTTCTACAATTTTGCCGCCGTTCATCACAGCAATGCGATCGCACAAGTATTTCGCGACCCACAGATCGTGCGTAATAAACAGATAAGTCAGCTCTAGCTCATCTTTTAGATCCAGCATCAGCTCTAAAACCTGCGCCTGCACGCTGGCATCCAACATGCTGACCGGCTCATCGCAGACGACAAGCTTAGGACGGGTAATCAGGGCGCGGGCGATCGCAACTCTTTGCTGCTGTCCGCCAGAAATATCTCCCGGGTAGCGACCGTAATAATCTTCTACCGGCGTTAAACCCACCCGCTCTAGCATCGCCTCAACTTTGGCTTTGGCTTCTGTCTTATTCGCTAATCTATGGATTAGCAGCGGATCTGCGATCCCCTGGCCGATGGTCATCATCGGGTTGAGACAGGCATGTGGATCTTGAAAAATCATTTGAATATCTCGCCGCTTGGCCTGTAAATCCAGACGAGATAGCCGGGTGAAATCATCGTTTTGGAACGTGATTTTACCAGAGGTAGGTTCTACGATTCGCAGCAGCGCGCGCGACAGCGTGCTCTTCCCACAGCCAGACTCACCCACCAAACCCAAAATTTCGCCGGGATACAAATCTAGCGACACACCATCGACAGCTTTAATCGGTTCTGGCGGCGCTTGGCGCAGCAGCTTGCCCAAAAAGCCCTGCTCTAGCGTGTAGTGCTTCGTGATGTTTTGCAGGCTTAAGATAGGCACTGCACTCGCTGCTGCCGCTGCTGAATTTTGTGCGCCTGCCGACTGTAGCTGATGAGCCGCGGCGAGTAGGGTCTGTGTGTATTCAGCCTGTGGATTATAGAAAACGTCTTGGGTGGGGCCGCTTTCAACCAGCTTGCCTTTGTACATAACAGCAATGTAGTCGCAATATTCGCCGACCAACGCCAAATCGTGAGAAATCAGAATCAAGCCCATATTGCGAGCTGAACAGAGCTCGGTCAACATATCTAGGATTTGAGCAGAGACCGTTACATCCAAACTAGTAGTGGGCTCATCGGCCACAATTAATTTTGGATCGAGGACCAATGCTAAGGCGATCGCAACCCTTTGCCGCATTCCGCCACTGAACTCATGAGGATACTGGCCCCAGCGTTCAGCCGGAATTTTGACCGACTCTAGCGTGGCGATCGCAATTTCTTTTGCGCGCTTCTTATTCACATCAGGCCGATGGGCCAATAGCGTCTCCGTGCAGTGATCCCCAATCGTCATCAGCGGATCCAACCGAGTCATTGGGTCTTGAAATACCAAAGAAACCGCTTCGCCTCGAAACTTTCTAAGCTCATCAGCAGAGAAATCAACTATCGAGCGACCCTCAAATAGAGCGGTTCCTTCCAGTCGCGAGCCGCGCGGCAGCAATCGCATAGCGGCTCGTCCCAGCGTGCTCTTCCCACAGCCAGACTCACCCACTAGCCCCAGTTTTTCACCCGGCTGCAGTGAGAGCGAAACGCCATCGACTGCCCAAGCTAACGGACCTGGATAAGACACCCGAAAGTCTTCTATCGCTAATAGCGCAGAGGCATTCTTTCCTACAGAGCTATCTAACGGGGCCGGAGAAGCAGTCATAGATTCAGAAAAATTAGTAGCTTCTTACTTATCAAACTTTCTCATCAAATAGGCAACCGCAAAGTCCCCGTGCGGATGTCCAGCCAAAGACTCACCTAAGTCAAACACTTGATCTGCTAGCGCCGGACCTAGCTTCTCGATAACGGCAGCTCGCTGCCTTTCTGCTTGCTCTAGCACCCGGACCCTGGCCTGCCAGTCTAGATTGAACACAATTGGAATTTGAATGTGCAGACCAAGCGCTTCGAGCACGTCCCATTCGCCGCGATCGCACCAAAAGCCCTCACAGATAGGGCAGCGCTCCACATAAAAAGAAGATTTTTGAAGGTTGAGACGCGCACGCTTTAGATAGGTCCCGCACTCCGGACATAGGCCCGCTCTACTATCTAACGGGACCGCTGAATAGTCTGTCTCTAGCGTTAGTGGCAGTACCTCATCGGGGATCGCCTCTAATCCAGCATTCATCGCCTGCCACCTTTGATAGTTAAATTTGGGCAGCCATTGACCAGAGCAGCTAGGGCAGCAGTGGGCATCAAGACCTTCGGTGAGCTGGCTAGGCGCTAGCTCAATGGTGGGTTCTTTAGGACAACGCATGCTCAACTCCTTTTTATAACCACACCTGATAGATCAGAAGATGCATAGATCAGAGGATGTTGGTCAAGCAATTTAACTTTTTTTGATGGATAGCGATTAGCTTACATCGGATTCGTCAGCATGATCCCTATAAATAGTCTCTAAATAGTCCCTAGGAAACAGTCGGACAGATTTCTGACGCGATCGCCTCAACAAACGGCTGGAGCTGGTTGAGATAAGTTTCAAGTTGCGATCGCCCCTGAGAAATCGTCTCGGGCGCTCTCGCTGTTCTCAATCGCATCGACTCTACAGACAATAGCCGCAGCCACCGGTAGGCCTCTGTCTGATACGACCGCAGGCGCGGCTCCATCGACAGGTCTACCGGTGAATCTACCGACGGATCGACGCCAGCAGCTTCTATGGCCACTACGATGGCCTGAAACTGAGACTGTAAGTCCAATACCTGTTGGCAGACCCAAGCTTTGTCAAATGCTTTATCCAGTGTCTGACGTGAAACCGATTCGACGCTCTGAAGTGCAGCCTCACCGACAGCCTTCTTTTGGGGCTTAACGACAGCCTGTAGTGAATTGAGCGATCGCAAAAAAGTTTCAAGCTGAAGACACAATTCCATAGTTCTTTTCCGGTGCTCTTTTCCGGTGCTCTTTTCCCATTTGCGCAGGTGAATCTATCAATGAGAAAAATATCTTTAACTAACTAACCTAATATCGTTACGAAAGCGGCCAGTTTTGTTTATGATTAGTTACATAGTTCTTGTATACAACGCTACATAGTCGCCTTGTATACGCCCAGTAAGGTAATAGAATCAAAAGTTTACAGGTGATCCCTGCCCGCTCATCTGTTCACAAGGCGCCCCTTAAACGCTGTTCTGCTTTAGAGAAATAGAAGCTTTTAGCGATTAATGCAGGCTCTGTTTTTTCTTTCCACAAAAGTTAAGCTGAGTGACTATTTATCGGTAATTTACGCTTTTCGAAGAAAAATAGAACCTGACAATAAAAAAGCTACAGCCCTATCGACTAGCAGGAGACAGTAGTTTTCCAAGTTCAACGACTCATCCTCGAACGAGCTTCGGTAATTACGGACAGTGGCTACTTTTGCCAGATTCAATTACTCAGTTCGCAGCCTCAACTTACTGATGCTGACCACGCTAGCTAAGGGCTTGCTAGTAAAAAGCAGCACTTTTTACTTCTCGTTGCTTTTGAGGCTTAGTTACAGAGGCTGAGTTCTAAACACCTAGTTCTAGAGGCTTGGTTTTAAGAGCTATTTCTAAGGCCTGTTGATCTCGAACGACCTACACCACCAGCTGCAAACGCGCCCGTTTAAGTGTGATTTTTATCTTGCCAGAGTGAATCTTCGCTTTAACTATCTTTGCAATGCGGTCCTTGTAATCCGCTCTTCTCACAGGGCTTCTATCACAGAGCTTATTCAGCTAGATCCCACACTAGCGAGGCAATATAGTCGTCGTTAACCGCGCCTTTTCTACCGCTAACCTCTATCCATTCCGCTCTCGTCTATCTACTTTCACCCACCGTCGCTCCATATAAGAGCGTGTAGCCATGACCGCAACAGCCCTTGCCATTCCTCAAGACTGCTCACTTCCCGACTGGCTATCATCGTGCCTGATAGAGCACGGTGCGCCCTCACAGGTCAACCAGGTTGTTGCCGCTTTAGAATCTGCGGCGGAAGGTAGCGCGGACTTAGATACACCACCAAAGACAGGCAATCCAAAGACAGACAATCCAAAGACAGGCAGTCCATCTAACAGCTCTAAAACAAACCGCCCTGTTCGCGGGGATCAGCTGGTCTGCCGGGCGTTTGAATTTGCCTACCAGCTGCACAAAGGGCAAATGCGGGCCTCTGGAGACCCCTATATTGCACACCCGGTTGCAGTCGCCGGGCTGTTGCGCAGCTTGGGGGGTGACAGTGCCATGATTGCAGCTGGCTTTTTGCACGATGTGGTCGAAGACACCGATGTTACCGCTGATGAAATTGAAGCGCTGTTTGGTGAGGAGGTGCGCCACCTGGTAGAAGGCGTCACCAAACTTTCTAAGTTCAACTTCGACAGTAAAACAGAACAGCAGGCTGAGAACTTTCGGCGAATGTTTTTGGCAATGGCGAAAGACATCCGAGTGATCGTCGTCAAGCTCGCTGATCGCCTGCACAACATGCGAACGCTGGAGCATCTACGCCCTGAGAAGCAAGTTCGCATTGCTAGAGAAACGTTAGAAATTTTTGCACCGCTGGCCAATCGACTGGGGATCGGTCGCTTTAAGTGGGAGCTTGAAGATCTCTGCTTTAAATACCTAGAACCTGAGGCTTACTGCGAGCTAAAGCAGTTAATTGTAGAGAAACGCGCCGATAGAGAGGCCAGGCTCGAAAAGGTCAGCAGCGTCTTACAAATGGGGATTAGCGACCTGGGTATCCACTGTGAAGATGTCAGCAGCCGTCCAAAGCATCTCTACAGTATTTATAAAAAAATGCAGCGGCAGGAAAAGGAATTTAAGGAGATATACGATATCGCAGCCGTTCGCCTCATCGTGAACACCAAGGATGAGTGCTACCGAGCACTGGCCGTCGCGCATGACCTGTACAGACCGATTCCAGGCCGGTTTAAAGACTACATTGGCCTACCCAAGCCCAACCGCTATCAGTCGCTACATACGGTGGTTATTGGGCCGCACGGTCGTCCGATTGAGGTGCAAATTAGAACCGTTGAAATGCACCATATTGCCGAGTACGGGATTGCCGCTCACTGGAAGTACAAAGAGTCGGGCAACAGTCAGCAAACAGTGGGCAGCGATGAGGAAAAGTTCACCTGGCTACGTCAGCTTTTGGACTGGCAAAACGAACTTAAAGATGCTCAGGAATATCTTTCTGGCGTGAAGAACAACCTGTTTGATGAAGAGGTTTATGCCTTTACGCCGAATGGCGATGTCATTCCACTCAGCCGAGGGGCTACACCGATCGATTTTGCCTATCGCATTCACACAGAAGTTGGCAATCATTGTTCTGGCGCTAAGGTCTCTGGTCGCATTGTGCCGCTCAATACGGAATTGCAAAACGGTGACATCGTCGAGATTATTACCCAGAAGAACGCTCATCCGAGCCTTGACTGGCTGAACTTTGTGGTGAGTACTGGGGCGCGTAACCGTATTCGTCAGTGGTACAAGAACTTTCATCACGATGAGAATCGCGATCGCGGCCATGAAATGCTAGAGAAAGTGATGGGCAAAAGCGGCCTGGATGCGCTGCTTAAAACCGCACCGGCTCAAGCAACTGCCGAGCGCTGCAACTATTCTTCTGTCGACGATCTGCTCGCGGGACTAGGCTACGGAGAAGTTACGCTAAACGCCGTTGTTAACCGACTCCAAGAAGCCGTCAAAGAAGCGCAGCCCGCCGAACCAGAAGAACCTGCCACCCTAGAAGATGAAATTCCAGCAGTCAAAGCGCCTGCCAACCGTAAAACGGGCTTAGACCACGCGCCAATTGCTGGCCTTGAAGGGCTTTTGCACTACATTGCAGGCTGCTGTCATCCAATTCCTGGCGAGTCCATTTTGGGCATTGTTTCTACCGGTGGCCGGGGCATCGCGGTGCATAAGCAGGGCTGTCCTAACGTTGCAAATGTACCGGGCGAGCGCCAAATGCCATTGTGCTGGAATCAACCCGACACAACAACAGTTGGCCAGCCCGATACTTATCCAGTCCAGCTCAAAATTGAAGTTATCGACCGAGTTGGCATCCTTAAAGATATCTTGACACGCCTCTCGGATCTGAAGATTAACGTCCACAAAGCAGGCGTTAAAACACATCCCGATCAGATCGCAGAAATCGAACTAGGTATCGACATTCGTAATCACGCCCATCTAAACCAGACATTCGCCCATATTCGCAAGCTCTCAGATGTGCTTAACCTAAAGCGCGTCACCGCTGTAGATTGAGCTATAAACACTGAAGCAGTGAGTATCGAGCTGTAAATACATTGGGAAATCCTTTACTAGCGCTTCCTTACGAATCAGCCCTCGCAGATTTAGGCATAGACTATTACGATGCCGTTACGCCTGCAACGTTTCCAAAACACATTTTGCGGTTTCGGAATGATCAGGTGCTCAGGCAGATTAATCTGTCGCCAGATGAAGTGAGCGATCGCAACTTTATCGATGCCTTCGGCCACTTCCACCTCAAGCCCACTAGCGCTCAGACATCATTCCTCGCCCTGCGCTATCACGGCTACCAGTTTCGCAGCTACAACCCCTTCCTCGGCGACGGACGCGGATTTCTCTACAGACAGGTGCGCGGCAACGACGGCAAACTCTACGATTTTGGGACAAAAGGCTCCGGGCCAACGCCTTACTCACGTGGCGGTGACGGCAAGCTTACGCTCAAAGGGGGCGTCCGTGAAATTCTGGCATCAGAAGCCCTGCACGCGCTAGGCGTAAACACGTCACGCACCCTTAGTCTCATAGAAACCGGCGAAGACCTGATTAGAGGCGATGAACCCTCACCGACCCGATCATCGGTCATGGTGCGCTTTAGCCACTCTCATATCCGCTTCGGCACGTTTGAAAGGCTGGACTACATCAATCGGCCTGACTTAGCCCAAAAGCTGCTAGACCACGTTGTTGAGGTCTACTACCCTCACCTACTCACCATCGAAAACGAACAAGATCGCTATGCTCACTGGTTTAGCGAACTAGCAGAACGCTTAGCCACCCTGGTTGCTCAATGGATGACCGCAGGCTTTTGCCATGCGGTACTCAACACCGACAATATGTCGATTACCGGTGAAAGCTTTGACTACGGTCCATTCGCCTTCATGGACGAATACGATCCTCGGTTTACAGCTGCTTACTTCGACTATTCAGGACTCTATTGCTATGGAAATCAGCCCGGTGCCTGCTACTGGAATTTAGAAAAGCTGGCAGTAGCGCTAGACGGTATTGTCGACGAAAAAAATTTGCAGGCAGGGTTAGCGCAATACCAGCCTAAATATGCTGAGGTGTTTTGCGATCGCACCCTAAAAAAGCTCGGCTTCACCGCCAGTCAACTAAAAGAAACGCAGGCCCGGAATTTACTCAGCCAAACCCTAACGCTCCTCGAAGAAACCCGCGTTAGCTACCACAAATTTTTCCTCACTATTACCCAACAGTTCGATCAGCAGTGGCAAACCGACGAAACCACCATATTCGCAACAACCCTAGAAAGCTTAGCTCCTGAAGCTGCCACACACCTCAAGCAGTGGCGGACAGTCTATCACCAGTGTCTTCAAGCGATTCCGCTCGCAGCAGTTGCCGCCGTGCAACAACGCCTCACGGAAAATAATCCTACCGTTGTACTGCATCGGCCCAATATTGAAGCGGTTTGGGAACCTATCGCTAATGAAGACAACTGGCAGCCTTTCTACGATCTATTAAAAAAGGTCCAAAAACCTTTTGGGTCATCGACTACAGCGTAAGCGGTGGTCCATCTATAGGTGGTTCATCTATAAAAGAGCCTTCACTTTATGATGAAATAAGCTCTACCGACAAAACTCAATGCAACCTACCCCCTACCGCGCGCCTTGGCCATTAAACAATGGGCTTTTGATGACCATTTATGCTGGGCTCAGGGCTAGTCACCAGTGGGAACGCACGCTCACAGTAGCCGAGCCAGCGTACAAAGAGAAAACATTCATCGGTGCCGAAGGGGTGCCTTTATTCGGACTCGTTGCGATTCCACCTGAGCCTATCGGGACCATTATTGGCACCTATGGAATTACCGGAGACCTCAATGACCAGTGGTTTTTACGCATCATGGCGCGCAAGGCCTACGCCAAAGGCTATGCGGTTGTCATCTACGACTGGCGTGCCCATGGCAAAACGGCAGCGCTTTCACCGACACTGACGTCTGATGGACTTTACGAAGGGGAAGACTTTGTACGAATCGCCGCTGCCGCCAAAGCGCTGGGGTGCCCTGCACCAATGTGGTTTACAGCGTTCTCTTTAGGTGGGCTGCTAGCGTTGTGGGGCGTCAAGGCTGCGCAAGAATTGCCAGCGTGGGGAGCAGATTTGGAGATAACAGCTGACGACATAGCAGGCTGCGCGGTCATTTGTCCAGCGTTAGAGTCAATGCGATCGCTCACCTATCTAGAAAAAGCGCCCCTCGGCAAATATCTCGAAAAAGCCATCACCCGTAAGCTTAAGCAGCTACTTGCTAGGCTACAGCAGCTCCATCCCACCGCATACGACCCTGCCGCGATCGCCAGAGTCAAAAGCATCTGGACCTTCGACCAGGAAATGGTTATTCCAAGATTAGGCTTTGATACGGTAGAAGCCTATTACAAGGCAACCAGTGGCCTCTACATTCTCCCGGAACTCAAGAAACCGACGCTCATTCTGTACGCTGAAGACGATCCGCTCTTTGAACCTACGCTGCTTGAAGACATCCAAACGGTCTGCGCTGCTAATCCTGCCATTGACCTGCTGCTGACTGAACAGGGCGGTCATGTTGGCTATATCAGCAGCAAAAAATGTCAACGCCAGTACAACGACCCAGATAAGTGGTGGGCTTGGAATCGCATATTCGAGTGGTGCAGTACGTTTTAATGCAGTACGTTTTAATACAACGGGGCGGCAAGATTAGTTTATTCTAAGCACAGTCCTGAAACTGCGGTCATAACCAGCTGATTTGAGCACTGAACTTGTCAAAACGAGCTATTTTACAGGCTATTTCTAGCAACAACCTATTCAAAATAATCAAACTGATCTCGCCTAACATTTCCTCAAATAGCTATACTTCCTCAGCATTTCCCTAAATTTGGTAGCGTCAGTCTGATGACGGTAAGAGGACTGACCACCTCTGTCCTAGTTCATGCAATCTTTTGTATTTTTCTACGTACATTTATCTACACTGCTCACAGCCAGAACGTTAGCATAAGTTGCATAGGATGCTATTTCGCACAGCTTACTGTCTAACTATCTACAGCGCAGACGCTAATTTCTACCTCTTTAAAACAATAGTCACCGGTTGAGTTTAGCCGGCATCAGAATCGTTTATTCATGACAGCTCCTCTATCGGCTACAGAAACGCTTCGTCTTGCCAAGCTTCAGAGCTACGAGATCTTAGATACGCTGCCCGAAGCTGTCTATGACGACATCACAGCGCTAGCTGCAAACATTTGTCACACACCAACAGCCCTGGTTAGCCTAATTGACAGCCATCGCCAGTGGTTTAAGTCGAAGGTAGGCTTGGAGGCAGACGAGACGCCCCGTTCAATGGCGTTTTGCGATCGCACCATTCAAAAAAACGAGGTCATGATTGTTGAGGATGCGCAGCTCCATCCTCGGTTTTGTAGTAATCCACTGGTTACTGGCCCGCCTTTTATTCGCTTCTATGCTGGCGCTCCGCTCATCACTCCCGACGGCTACGCACTAGGCTCTCTATGCGTTTTAGACTACAAGCCCCACAAAATATCGCCCGAGCAAGTGCAAGCTTTGCAGGTCTTGAGCCATCAAGTCATTGCTCAAATGGAACTGAGCTATCAACGGCATCAGCTCAAGCTAGCCAACCAACAGTTAGAACAAAAAGTCAAAGAAAGAACAGCCAGTCTAACGGTTTCCCTACACCGCTTGCTCAAAGCTCAAACAACGCTACTTCAAAGAGAAGCAGCCTCACGGCACAACGCTTTGCACGACCCACTCACTCAACTCCCTAATCGCAGCTATTTCTTACAGCGGCTAAATCAAGCCATTCAGCTCAACCATCGTCAGCCCAGCCATCACTACGCTGTTTTATTTATCGATCTCGATCACTTCAAGCCGATCAACGACACGCTGGGTCACGACATTGGTGATGCGCTGCTGGTTCATGTTGCACAGCAAATCCAGCAGCTGTTCAGAAAAAGTGATTTGGTCGCCCGTCTAGGCGGCGACGAATTCGCCGTATTGCTCGATAGCATTCGAGATGAAAATCAAGCTGTAACAGCCATCAAACGGCTACAGCAGCGGCTAAAATCTCCGGTTGCGATTGAAGGACACAAGCTCTCGGTTGGCGTCAGCATTGGCGTGACTTTTAGCCGCAACGGGTACCGCACCCCAGAAGCTGCGCTCAAAGACGCAGACCTGGCGATGTATCAGGCAAAAAACAAATCCAGAGAGAGAATCCGGCAGCAGCTAAATCTACAGACAAAAACTCAACAGCATCCGTCGCCTATCTTGCTCCAAGATGAGCTGTCAGCAGATAACCCGCAGTTTGCCATTTTCGACGCTGAGATGCGCAGCGATGTTAAAGCAAAAGTCACCCTAGATGAAGAATTTAGGCAGTCGCTCATCCACAATCAGTCTCACCTTTACTCCCAGCCGATGTTTGATCTGGTCAGTCAGAGTGTTTCGGGATTTGAGCTGCTGCTGCGGTGGCAGCATCCTGTACGCGGAACTATACCTGCGACAGATTTCATCGAAACAGCCGAAGAAATTGGCATCATGCAGCAATTGAGCGATCGCATCATCCAAGACGCCTGCCAGCAGAGGGTGAAATGGCATGAGCAAGACATCACCTTGCACATCAACCTCTCACTGACGCAAATTCAGAATCCCTCACTCGTAGTGCACTGGCAAAGTGCCCTCAAAAAATACAATCTTCCAGCTAGCGCTTTTCAGTTAGAAATCTCCGAGCACCTGCTGATCAGCGATGATCCAACCATTACAAAAGTGCTATCAGAGCTAAAAGAGATTGGTTTTCAGCTCTGCATCGATGATTTTGGACGAGGCCATTCTTCCTTAAGCCGTCTACATCAGCTATCGGTTGACGCGCTTAAAGTTGATCGCACCTTTGTTAAGGGTCTAAATAACCAGCAGGGAAAAGAAGTTGCGAAAACGATGGTTGACTTTGGCCACAGTGCCAGTATGACCGTCATTGCAGAAGGGGTTGAAACGCCTTCACAAATGCAAACGCTGCTAGCACTTGGCTGTCATCAGGTTCAAGGATTTTGGCTATCCCACGCCCTGCCCGCAGGAGATATCGATAAAATAGCAAGATAGCTACTCGTACAAATAGTACAAAATAATTAGCCAGTACAAAATAATTAGCGCAATAGTTCTGCTAACTCAGCGAGCCGCCTTTTTTTGCTGGCAGTGGACGTATAGATACCAGCGAACCGATTAATAGTAGCGGCGTGAGCCAGTCTCCCCAGCGCACATAGGGCGTTCGACTTTGACGAAGCGCTATAGGCGCATTGTGCACGATGCGCTCTCCCGGTTTCGACAGCCACAGCGTCCGTCCATGGGGATCAACGACGCCTGATATCCCTGTATTCGTCACTCGTACTTCCCATCGATCGGTCTCAACTGCCCGCATGACATCCTGTGCATGATGCTGCATCATCTGTCTGGGCGGATACGGATCGTTATTAGAAGCGGTAAAAATTGCCTGCCCGCCCCGAGCAACCTGCGCTCGAAACAGCCCTGCAAACGCTGACTCGTAGCAAAGCCCTGCTGCTACAGGTCCAAACGGCGTCTCTAACTGCTGGTCAAACCTTCCTGGCGCTAGGCTATTCCAGGGCAATAGGGAACCCGCAACGGCTCTTAAAACCTTTTCCAACGGCCAGTATTCTCCTAGAGGAACCAGCTTCACTTTGTTATAGCGTCCAGTCACCTTACCCCTAGTCACCTCTTCTCCAGTCACTTCTTCTCCAGTCGCTTCTCCTCTAGGCGTTTCATCCTCAGACGAAAGCAATAGCAAGCTGGAGGTAGACTTTCCCTGGTTGTTTACCATGTCTACCTTGGCAAAAGTGCCCAGCAATAGGGGCACTCGGTTTCTCACCACGGAGCGCATCAGCGGATTGTACGCTTGCGTTGATGCATTCCAGGTCTGGGCGATCGCACCTTCAGGCGTAATCACCATATCAGCGCCATCTGCCGCAAGCGTTTCGTAACCTTCTAGATAAATCTGTTGAGACAAGCGAATTCCAGCAGCTGAGAGCTTCTCGCTTGTCGGCACGTTGCCTTGAACGAGCCCGACAGAAAGCGCACTGTCAGGATCATCAAGCAACGGCAAAGAGTAAAGTCCTAAACCAACTAGATGAATGCAAACAAAAAGCACACCGCCCAGTAAAAGTGGACGAACATCCTTTGTTTTTTTTCTCTCTCCCCACCTAGTCCATACCCACTGTGCCAAACAGCCGTTTACAGCCACAATGCCCGCGGTGACTGTAATAGGTCCTGCGAGCTGAGCTAGATGTAAGCCGACCAGGTTATAGGGACTTTGCGTATAGCTCAAGGAGGTCCAATACAGCGGCCCCCGGCTCCAAACCCATTCCACCGCGCACCAGAGCGCCGTCCCGACAAGTACCTGCCGCCAGCCCGTTGGACCACGCCAGCGCTTTACCAACAGCATCCCCGTCATCCAGGTCAGCCCAATAGCTGCGCCCCAAGCGGTAATAAAGGCCCAAGCGAAAAGCGCCAGTGCCACCGCCGCAAACAAAGGCACACCCATCGCAGCAACAGGCTTAAGCCACCACACAATCCAGGAAAGCGCCGTGCCGTGGTAAGCCACCCCCCAAACGGCACTACCGATCAAAGTAGCCCGAATCGATAGCTGCGATTGCATAACCAGCAGCCACAGCGGAATCAAAGCAAACCAAGCCAATGGCCAAGCGTTAACTGGAGCAAGTCCCATTAGAACGCCACCTGCTAATAACAGACCAGCAAATCTTGGCGGCAGTCTTTTACCTGGAGCTTCGCCATTCAACGAAAAAATAGTACGCACAGTAGGCATCAACAGCTTCGCATCTGAAAGCGTGATTGGTTAAGTTAAGTCTCTCTCTTCAAAATCATAAGCCTTTTGGGCAGAACGCCCACTTCCGCACCCACACAGCACCTATGCAGTACCTATACAGCTTGGTATAATCCTCACTTCACTCGGCTCCCCCAAGCAATAAACAAAAGAAACAATCATGGCAGACTGGCAGATAGTTGCGGGCAGCGTTACTGCGCCCAAAGGATTTAGAGCTGCTGGTATCACAGCTGGACTTAAACCGTCTGGGGCGCCTGACTTGGCATTGATTGTCTCTGATAGTGAAGCGATCGCAGCAGGCGTTTTTACCACCAGCCAAGTGCGCGCTGCCTGCGTCGATTACTGCCAGGATCTCTTAGAAAGTAAAACGTCCGCTCGGGCGATTCTCTGTAATGCAGGCCAAGCCAATGCCTGTACGGGTGAGCAAGGAATGCAAGATGCGATCGCCAGCGCTAACAGCGCGGCTAAAGCGCTTGGCCTTCCCGAGCAGAGCGTTCTAATCGCCTCAACCGGCGTTATCGGTCAGCGAATCAAAATAGACGCCTTGCAATCAGGCATTCCGCAGCTGGTCAGCGGGCTTTCAACCGAGGGCGGTGATAGGGCGGCCCATGCCATCGTCACCACAGACCTAGTGACTAAATCGATTGCGCTCGAAACTCAAATTGGCGATCGCCCGGTTCGCATTGGTGGCATCGCCAAAGGTTCTGGCATGATCCATCCCAACATGGCGACTATGCTTGCTTTCGTCACCTGCGACGCAGCCGTTTCACCCCAACTTTGGCAAGATATGCTGCGCCGCGCTACGGCTAAGAGCTTCAACCAAATCACAGTAGATGGTGATACCAGTACCAATGACTGTTTGCTAGCGCTGGCCAACGGTGAATCACGCACGCCAGCCATCACCACCGCTGGGCCAGAAGCAGACAAACTTGAAGCTATGCTCACGGAAGTGTGCATTCATTTAGCAAAGTCGATTGCTCGTGATGGCGAAGGCGCAACTTGCCTGATAGAAATAGCAGTGACGGGTGCCATGAGCGATCGCGCCGCTGGCCAAATAGCCCGTGCGGTCGCGGGTTCCTCTCTCGTTAAATCAGCTGTCTTCGGGCGAGACCCCAACTGGGGAAGAATTGCAGGCGCGGCAGGTAGAGCAGGCACCCCCTTCGAGCAAAGTGAACTCAGTATTAGCCTGGGTGACTTTACGCTCATGCAAGCAGGTACCCCTCTGCCCTTCGATAGAGCCGCCGCCAGCAGCTATCTCAAGCAGCAGTCCGAACGTAGCAGCAAAGCCATGTCCAAACTCTTGCTTACCAGTACCGAGCAGGGTAACGATCTGGTAGCAACAGACACACAGACACCACTGAGGCGTCAACAGATCGCAGCCGAAGCGCTGGCACATCCGGTACTCATCACCATCGGTGTTGGCTCAGGGCCAGGGCAGGGGACAGCTTGGGGATGCGACCTCAGCTACGACTACGTAAAAATCAACGCCGAGTACACAACCTAGACAAGAAGCAGGCAAAAGCATCTGTCAATTTAGTAAGTTTCGAGAACTTTCTTGATGCCTCTACGTCTATTAGAGGCATTAGGGTAGGGACATTAGGGACATCAGCAAACAGATTTCAGAAGGTGAATTTTATTTGCCCGACAAATGCTGCACAGACAGCTGTAGCGTTTGTTGAGCCAACTACAAAAAGTCTATGTATTCCCACCAGACTTTTTATAGGCCGCTACCGGCAAATGGTAATTTGTGATTTATCACCACAATTTGTCTTGTTCAGAGTCGTCAGCAGGCGGTCCGGAAAGACACTCTAGAAATAGCCCAGAAGCACTCACAAAAGCACCCACACGAAAGTATCCACACGAGAATATCCAAGTAGTTCAATGCGCAAAGTCACTGCCTCCGCCGTCATTCTCACCGCCATCACAGGCTGTAGCCAAAGCGAGGTTCCCAGCGCTGAATGGAGTTTTGAAGCGCCTCCAAATGGCATAACGGGTGAAGTAGCAACCAGAGGAGCAACCGGATTTACAACTACCGAGCAAGAGTCAAGTCTCGGTGACCAACTGCTGTCATCTCTCTCACCAGAAGCTCAGCGGTTCCTAGACCAGACTGCTTCCAACAAAGCGGGACCAGCTTTTGAGCAGCCACTGAATGCGAACGGGATTAGCAGCGCAGACAGCCCTATTTTGAGACAGGGCACTGCAAGTAGAGCATTTCCCAGCAGTGACGGCACAAGTCCACAGCCAGCCAGCGACACCGCGCAAGCTGACACCGGGCGAAGAACAGACACCTTATCTTCTGTTCGCGCTTACTTAGGCAACAGCAGAAACTCCAGCTTTTTGGGTGACAGAGTACCCTACAGCGCACAAGTATCCTTGCCAGCCTCACCTGTTTACAAGCAACCGACGTCTTCTTTCGCAGGAGCGAATTCCACACCCCTGGCTACCGCAGCGGATGGCACAGAAACAGTCAACTTAGAAACAGAAAGCACGCAGGCAACAAATAGTGCGTCTAGTGCGTCCAATCCTAGTGCGCTACTCTCTCTTCCCAACGACGCAGCCGCAGCGATCGCAACGCTAAATCAGCCCGACACTCGTTTCTCCACATCAGATTTACTCACTGCGACCGCGCCAACTGAGCCTGTAGCCTTCGAGACTAGTACATCAGCTACTCTTCAGCAAAATGTAGTCAGCAGACCTTACACTGGCGTAGCTACAAGCCAAATAGAAGCCAGCGGCCTGCCTACACTACAACCAGCTACACCGCAGGCAGCTACAGCACAGACAGCGCTACCTAGAAACGATGAAAACGTCTCTATCGGCACCGTAATTCTGCGCGACCTGCAGCAGCAGCGCAACGAGTCAGAAGAAGGCCCTATAGGAGCAGAAAGAACAGATGCGGCAGCGAATAGCATTGAGATAGCTGATGTTGAAGCAGGCGGCATCGAAGCGGGCGGCGTTGAAGCAGATAGTATTGAAATTGAAGCAAACTCTGCAGATAGTGCTGAACAAGACACCGCTGGCATGATCGCTATCGAGGTCACGCCAGTTGAACTGGAAACAGCGAGCGCATCAACACCAGCCACAGGTGCAGAAGAGGGGCTAGAAACAGAGTCATTACTTGCGCCACCAACAGCACCGATAGAAACGTTTTCAGTTGACGCCGTGGCGTCTGCGCCCAGTTCAAAGCTGGCAAGACTGATAGAAACAATTCCTCAAGCAACCGAATCACCGCTAATTGCTGAGTTTAGGGCGGCAGAAGGCATCTCGCATCACATTTCATTAGAGCCCTCTGCTAGCGAAGCCTTAGAAAACTCCCTTGAGCACTTTTCAGCTGACAGCGCACCTACGGCCACCGGTGTAGAAGCTAGCCTACAGCCGTCTAGCGAGAGCAGATCGCCGCTTTTAGAAGGTCTAAGTAGCGAAGGCTTCCATAGCGCAGGCCTCCATAGCGCAGAGCTAAACGACGAAGATGCTACAGGTCAGCTTCAAACACTCTACATGCCTATACCAGAAACATCGTCTACAGAGGCTTCTGCAGCGTTAATTCGAGCAGCGATCGCACTGCTAGGCAACGAAGCCCACACAGCCAACTTGGTCAACGAACTCCAAACGACTAACGTATCTGTAGCGTTCCCTGCATTAGAGACAGCGCCTGAGCCAGTATCTGAGTCAACACCTGGATCAACACCTGAAGAGCGCGAAGCTAGTTTGACATCAGGGCAGCTCGTTCGCTTCAATGCTCAACCCGACGAATCACTGAGCAAGACGACAATGCCTTACAGCTCACAAATGAAGAGCACGCTGCGGTTAGAGCAGTCTCCAACCAGGCACTCACGCTATTCCAAAGCTGTTCGCTCCAGGCTAGACAGAGCCCCGAGAACAATCAGACTTAACGATCATGCCGTTAAATACCGTCAAAGAATTCTGTGGCCGTAAATCGTCAATAGGCTCTCACCAGTTCGACTATCCCGGCTTGCGAGCGAATCGTAACATCGTAGTCTCTAAGAAAATCGTTGCCCAACAGGCCAATGCTCACAGCATCACCAATGCTGACTCGGGCGTTTTCTAATACAACCTCGCCGACAGAGACAGTAGAGACTCGGCCAATATCAAAGCTTACTTCAGACTGACTAGCGGTTGCGGCTATCATACGCTCAGTCGGAACCACATTCAGCTCATCGGCCATTTGCCGAGTAATTAAGGTGCGGCTAGCCCCCGTATCTAGAATCATCTCGTAGGTTTTCACGTTGTTGAACCTGACTTTAACGACAGGCGTGCCATGCAACCGTCTGACAATAGGAACTTGCACACGTTGCCCTACAGATGGCGTTGAAGTAGACGTTAGTGGTAACGAAGCTGGCTGAGGCGCCGCCTCAACGATAGACCGATCAGGCAAGGGAACATAGATAGGCGTCTGCAATCGCGCAATTTTATCGGCAGTAGCCTCAGCATTAGCCGCATACTCACTCGCCTTCCGCTGAGCCAAATCATAAGCGCGATCGTCTACGCTCACCGTTTTCAAAGTATCAGCAGCTCTTTTCCAGCGACTCTCCACGAGCCCCCAATCATCAGGAGATATCGCTGATTGGCTCAGTCTCTCGGCGCTAGCGGCCAGATCCAAACCTTCCTGATAAACTGTGGGAGAAAAAGCATCAGCCGCCGCAGGCATCAAACCCGTTTCTGGCGGTGAGCCTATACCGTCGATAGGCTGGTTAGCAGTCGTCGGGGCAGGGGCGGAATGCTTACTAGACTGGACCGGCTCAAGCACTGAAGCCGTCGTATCCACAGTCGTATCCATAGCGGTCGTACAGGCATAGCCCGCTAATCCGGCCAAACTAGGCAATAATATTAAACGATTAGAAAAGCGAAACCAGTCCATAGGGAAAAGAATGTATTGCCTTAGTCTTAAATTTCCCGAGTCAGGTTCTCTCTAGCCTCGCGTCTTACACGGATCTTCGCAGGTTCTAGTCTGACAAAATCTAACAAGCTCAGTATTTTCAGCCCGGTTCACTCCCTCAAATCATTCCCCTTACAACGTCTACTCCCCGGTCGCTATGTTTGATCCTGCCGCGCAGCCTGCTCTCCTTGTTTTAGAAGATGGAACGATTTATAGAGGCCAGTCCTTTGGAGCGACCGGAACCAGCATGGGCGAAGTAGTCTTCAACACAGGTATGACAGGCTATCAAGAAGTACTCACCGATCCGAGCTACTGCGGGCAGATGATTACATTTACCTACCCAGAGTTAGGAAATACCGGCGTCAACCCTGAGGATGAAGAATCAGCTAGGCCCTATGTCAAAGGGGCGATCGCCAAAAATGTGTGCGATCGCCCCAGTAGCTGGCGCTCTACGCAATCTCTTGGCGACTATCTCAAAAGCCACAACATTCCAGGGATCTGCGGCATTGACACTCGCGCACTCACGCGCAAACTCCGCAGCGCTGGCGCCATGAATGGCATTATCTCCAGTGAAATGCTCGATCCTGACGAACTGCTCAGCCAGCTACGGTCTCTTCCCGCCATGGAAGGGCTCAACCTTGTTAAAGAAGTCACCACCAATGAGACCTACGAATGGCAAACCAGTACAGAAGCGGACTGGTCCTTTAGCGCCCAGCCGAGCCTTGAACAAGCCCGCACACAGGATACAAACCAAGCTTCTTTAGCAGCAGGCAATGCGCCTCTTACCGTAGTTGCACTTGATTTTGGCATCAAAAGAAACATTCTCAAGCGACTAGCTAGCTATGGCTGCAAAGTAATTGTCGTCCCCGCAAATACCTCTGCAGAAGACATTCTCAGCTATCAGCCTGACGGCATATTCTTATCCAATGGCCCCGGAGATCCAGCAGCTGTAACCGGCGCACCCGAAACGGCTCAAGCACTTATGCAAAACGAAATTCCTACCTTCGGCATCTGCATGGGCCACCAAATTTTAGGGCTTTCACTGGGCGCAGAGACCTTCAAGCTGAAGTTTGGACATCGCGGTCTCAATCAGCCCTGCGGCATTAGCGAGCAGGTCGAAATCACCAGTCAAAATCATGGATTCGCGCTAAAAGCTGACTCTATAGATAATGAGCAGGTCGAAATTACCCATCTCAATCTCAACGACCAAACCGTTGCAGGTATTCAGCACAAGCAGCTCCCGGTCTTTTCGGTGCAATATCACCCCGAAGCCAGTCCTGGTCCTCACGACGCCGATTATTTATTTGCCAATTTCGTACAGGCAATGCGCGACTATAAAGAGCAGCGCTGAGTATCAAATCCAAATTATTGGCCAAGTGGTTAGAGCGTAAGATTTGCATCAGCTGAAAGGGCGAGCAGCCGTACCTTTGATACTAAGCCTGATAATAAGTCCGGCGCTAAGTCCACAGTCTCAGCAAAGAGAACAAAATAATCTGTTTAGACTGACTGATAATGACCGCAATAGGGCATGATAGCTATGACTTTAAGCCAGAGCAGATAAAGTGAACCCAAATTGTCTTGCGGTGCATATTATCTTGCCCTATACTTAATCGTCATATTGTCATTTAATGCTAGGCATATAGGAGGATCCTATCGCTGAGTCGCTTACCCTAACAGTTAGTCTAAGAGGCACCCGCGAAGTTAGGGGGAAATGTCAAATATTTCGCCTCACAGGGCTTCTCGATGCTTTTTCAGAGCCAACTTTTCTGAAGGTTCTCAATAAGTACATCGAAGACGGCCCAACCCACATAATTCTAGATTTATCTACGATTGATTTTGTTGACAGCTCCGGTTTAGGTGCACTCGTTCGGCTGGTCAAAAAGGCCAAAGGTGAGAGTGGCAGCGTTCAGGTTGTCAGCAATCCTCGGGTCACTCAAACCGTTAAGTTAGTTCGATTAGAGAAGTTTTTATCATTGCAGCCTAGCGTGGATGCAGCGCTTGAAAACCTCAAGAAATAAGTCTGCTAGGCAGACGATATCTTTGCATACGCTGCTATTTTGCATGTAGCAGAAATGAGCCTCTAAAAGCAGTAAATGTTTTCGTTGAACTGTCTTTAAGCACGGGGCTCTTTTTGAGCATTACTATGCAGGCAAATCTAGCATTACTATGCAGGCAAATCTAGCATTACTATGCAGGCAAAATGATTAAGTAATAGCTATATGATTTTATCTATACAGTTACCATCAAAGTTACGGTAGTAAAACTGAGGCAGGCCACCGTTGCCAAATATTCCTTCTACCGATAACACAGCACCATTTTCACGCGCTAGCTCAGCAGCCCAGAAATCAACGCCTCAAGAAACGACAGAGGCACCCTCTCAAGTACCGATTTCTGCTCAAAAAGCGACAGAAGCGAGCGAAAAAACAAGTGAAGAGAAAGTAAGTGAAGAAAGCGTAAGCATAAAAACGCAGGTTGCGGCTTCAAGTCTTGATTCCTTCGAGCAACTCGATCCCTTCGAGCAGCTAGTTGCTTCTCAGCTGCCAGCAGGCGGACCCAAAGAAATGAGAAGTCAAAAGCTAGAGGCGATTTCTCCTATTGCGCTTGCCTACATCGGAGACGCGGTCTTTGAACTGTACGTGCGATCGCATCTTTTAACGCCGCCCAAACGAATCCGCGACTACCACCAGCAGGTTGTAGAGCGAGTAAAAGCCGAAAGCCAAGCACGCTGCGTAGACCTGCTAGGTCAACATCTCACTGAAGCAGAAAAAGAGATTCTCCGCCGAGGACGCAACGCCACTACCGGAAAAAATCGCAGAGCCAAAGGCCAAGAGTATCAGAAAGCAACCGGGCTTGAAGCCTTAATTGGATTTCTCTATCTCAGCGACGTTCCTCGCTTGCTCAAACTTTTGGGCTATTTGGATATTTAAACTGCACGCAGACTGACACCGCTACAGCATGTTGCCTACTGGCGCTACAGATCTTTTAGCTGCTACAGATCTTTTAACTATAGAGACCGCAAAATGCTTTGCACTGTTTTTGCACTGTTAAAGAAAGCAAAGTCGACCTACACTAGGATACTGACCATCCGGGGAACGACCTACCCAGGTACTACAAGAGGAATCGACGCGTGAGCGGCCCAGAGAATTCATCCAATCCTTCAGAGCATTCTTCCCAGCCTCCGCGTAAAAAGAAAAATGGACCCAAAAGCGGGCATAAAAGCGGTGCATGGAATAACCGAAAACCCTCTTCAGGAAAACCGTATTCCACCAGCAAGCGAAAACCAAGCAGAACTGGGACCCACAAGTCAGGAGCAGATGCCGAATCTGGCTCAACCGAAAAGTCCTATGGAAAATTCAGCAGAAAACATAGCGGTAGACCCGGTTCTAGACCCGGGAAATCTAGCGACAAACCCAAATTAAAGCCTGGAAAGCACCCAGGTACTAACAACAGATACTCCAAATCCAGCCATCCTAGACACAAACCGTCCGATAGAAATGGACGTAGATCAGGTAGTGATTTACGAGATAGTCAGTATGGAAAAGAGCGATACGGAAAAGAGCGATCTAGCAACCCGTATGCAGCAAGCGACGAAGGGATCAAGCCTGATCTGATTTATGGACGGCACTCTGTAGAGGCTGCGATTGAAGGTGCGCGATCGCTCAATCGGCTCTGGGTGACAGCTAGAGTGCATTACGACTCGCAATTTCGACCACTTATTGCGGAGGCCAAAGCTAACGGCACCGTGGTTGACGAAGTCGAAAATCTAAGGCTCAACCAAATGACCCAGGGGGCTAATCACCAAGGCATCGTTGCTCAGGTATCAGCCCACGAATATATAGAGCTTGAAACGCTCGTAGAGCAGGCTAAGGCAGCGGCACGTCGCCCTGTTATTATTGCCGCCGACAGCATCACCGATCCACATAACCTAGGCGCGATTATCCGCTCTGCGGAAGCCATCGGCGCACAGGGCCTGATTATCCCTCAAAGGAGAGCGGTCGGCGTCACATCTACAGTTGCCAAAGTCGCAGCGGGCGCTCTAGAGTTTTTACCGGTTGCCCGAGTCGTGAATCTCAGTCGCTCCCTGGAATTTCTTAAAGATCAAGGGTTCTGGGTTTACGGGCTAGCCGCTGAAGCGTCACAGTCCATTCACAAAACAGATTTCTCAGAGCCGGTAGTCCTTGTTGTAGGCGCGGAAGGCAGCGGCCTTAGCCTTTCAGTTCAAACCCTCTGCGACGTTCTGGTCTCTATTGAACTTGCGGGTAAAACGCCTAGCCTCAATGCCTCTGTAGCAACTGGAATGGCACTCTACGAAATATACAGGCAGGCCTGGGAAAAAAAGCTACCGGCACTCACCCTACCATCCAAAACAGATAGCTCAGCGCTCGATGGCTCAGCAGTAAAGCCACTAATACTAGAGCTACCTCCGACAGGTGAATAATCATTTGCTGGCTGAAGGGGCTTAGCCGACCTAGCCTAGTCAATTACTGCCGAGCGAGAGGTCGTTCCCTGGCTGTAAGAATATATACCGACAGAATCTTTTATCTTCTATTAACATTTTTGAATAAGGGCAGGTTTTCATACCTACAGAAGGGGCACATCAGTTTTTCTGCTGATATAGTCCACTTCTATTAATACGATCGTATGCCCATGACTCGTATGCTGTTTTAGAATAAGATATCAACCTGCGAAAAAGCGTTGCTTACGCAATTCTCTCACATCGATAGGTTTGACTGTCATTTCTGTTTTTTGTTATAGCAATCCCACTCGCATGCAGAAAAGCAATTTCTGGTGCGACTCTGGTGCGATATTTCTTTTAGGCCTGCGCAGAGCACAACGCTCCTTTTATTAGGGCCTACTGTTTTGTGAAGGTCATCACTGTCCAACTATAAAGCTGTTTGCCAATACTGTAATGAAAAACTTTTTTAGTGGTCTGCTTAATTTCTTTTCAAATCAATGGTGGGTCAAAATCACCACAGCAGAACCCAACTGCGTTTATTACTTTGGTCCGTTCGATGATGAAACAGAGGCCGTTCAAGCAAAACCAGGGTATGTAGAAGATCTTCAGCAAGAGGGTGCTTTGCAGATTCAAACCAGCCTGCAAAATATCCCAGAGCCCAAAGAACTGACTATCGAAATCAACACAGCAATGCAATCCGCCGCGATGATGCCTGTCGCTTGATCCCTGGCGCTTAAAAGAGAGATTTCTAACGTTATGTCTGAGACAAAAAGGTCTCAGAAAATAACGTCTCAGAAGTAGTGTCTCAGTCCGAAAGCTGGGCCGACAGTTGGTCAAAGAGTTGGTCAATCTGAGTGAAGGTTGGCTGCCATCGATATTGTTTTAGATTTAGCTTTCTATTCACGAAAACGACGCCTTCAGACTCTAGCAGCGTTTGCTGAAGGTCATCATTACCATCTCGTAATGATGACCTAGAAACCTCGCCCTTGGCATTGATGACTCGATGCCAAGGGATTTCTGCGTCTACACTAACGACTCGATAGAGAGCGTAGCCAACGACTCTTGGCTTGCCAATTAACCCTGCTAGTTCGGCCACTTGGCCGTAGGTAGCAACCTTGCCATACGGGATCAGTTTAACAACGTCATATATTTTGGGATAGCAAGACATTGCAGCAAGCCTCTGATATCAGCTGAGGATGTCGTTTGAAATCAAAACCGGTTGAATCACTAATTATCCTTGAGTCCAGCCACACTAAAACAGTGAGGACAGTCTAAAATAACGAGCGATCGCGCCGACACCAATATAGTCTGATCCCGCTTATAAATCCGGCCTTGTTCAACAAATCCGTCAGTACGACAGGTATCTAATACAACCTGCCATTCCTTAGTCTCAATCGACTCAGGAATCATAAAATCTAACGGCTCTTCTGAAGGATTAAACAACAACAGAAAGCTGTCATCTAAAATGCGCTGCCCCTTCCTATCTAGATTGGGGATCTCTGCTCCGTTCAAAAATATACTAATCGACTTAATGGAACCATCGTGCCACTCGGGATCGCCAATGCGAGTGCCATCAGCATGAAACCAACCGATATCCACCACGCCCGATCCGTGAATCTCGCGGCCAAAGAACCACTGATGACGACTAAAGATTGGGTGAGCCCGACGAAATTCGATGAGCTTGCGCGTAAAAGCTAGCAATGAGTCGTCTTCCGCCTGTAGCTGCCAGTCGAACCAAGACAGCGAATTATCCTGGCAGTAAGTATTGTTATTACCCTGAGTTGTGCGGCCCATCTCGTCGCCACCTAGAATCATAGGCACCCCTTGAGAGAGCATCAGTGTCGTCAGATAGTTTCGTCGCTGTCTAGCTCGCAGGGCTAAAACGTCAGCGTCGTCTGTTTCACCTTCTATCCCGCAGTTCCAAGAGCGGTTGTAGCTCTCACCATCTCGGTTACCTTCACCGTTAGCCTCATTGTGCTTTTCGTTATAGCTAACTAAGTCATTGAGGGTAAACCCATCGTGCGCAGTGATGAAGTTAATGCTGGCGTGGGGCAGTCGCCCATCATCCTGATACAGATCTGAGCTACCGGTAAAGCGAAAGGCAAAATCGCCCAGGGTGTAGCGTTCTCCTCGCCAAAAGTCTCTGATTGTATCGCGATACTTACCATTCCATTCAGACCACAGCAGCGGAAAATTACCCACTTGATAACCGCCCTCGCCTAGATCCCAGGGTTCCGCAATCAGCTTAGTTGTTGAGAGAATAGGGTCTTGATGAATGATGTCAAAAAAGGAAGATAGCCGATCTACCTCGTACAGTTCTCGGGCCAGTGCAGAGGCTAGATCAAATCGAAAGCCATCTACATGCATCTCCTGTACCCAATAGCGCAGGCTGTCCATAATCAGCTTTAGAACCTGAGGATGGCGCACGTTTAGAGAATTGCCACAGCCTGTAAAGTCCATGTAGTAGCGTGGAGAAGATTCCACTAGTCGGTAATAGGCAGCGTTGTCTATACCTTTTAGCGTCAGGGTCGGACCTAGATGATTGCCTTCGCCCGTGTGGTTGTACACCACATCTAAAATCACTTCGATGCCTTCTTTATGAAGGGCTTTAACCATTTCTTTGAATTCTTTTACCTGCTGCCCTTCCTCCGAGCTGTAGTCAGACTGGGGCGCAAAATAAGCCAGAGAATCGTACCCCCAGTAGTTGTGCAGGCCAGTCGTGACTAGATGACCGGGGTATTTGTTGAAATGATGTACAGGCAGTAGCTCAACGGCAGTAATCCCCAGACTTTTGAGATGTGCGATCGCCTCAGGATGCGCCATTCCAGCGTAGGTTCCTCTTAGCGCAGCGGGAATCTTTTCATTTTGCTGAGTAAACCCGCGAACGTGCACTTCATAAATAATGGTTTGATCCCAGGCGACATCAGGGGGCCGATCCCCTTCCCAGTCGAAGCTAGCATCGCTCACAACAGCTTTGGGCATAGCTGCAGCACTATCCATGTCGGAAAAATTGAGATCGCAATTCTCCAGAAGAGAGGTTTCGCCATCGCCATCTTCAACATGTTCCACCGGAAAGCTAAACAGCTCAGGCCCAAAATGAATATTGCCAGTTAGCGCTTTGGCATAGGGATCAATTAGCAGCTTATTTACATTAAAGCGATGCCCCTGTTCAGGTTCGTAGGGCCCATCCACCCGAAAGCCGTAGCGCTGGCCCGGACCAATACCGGGTAAAAAGCCATGCCACACGTAGTTCGTTACTTTGGGCAAAGCGATCTGAGTTTCTGTACCCGCCGTATCAAACAGACACAAAGTCACACCCGTTGCATTTTCAGAATACTGGGCATTATTTGTTCCTTCTCCATCCCTAGTCGCCCCCAAAGGATGAGGGCGCCCGGGCCAAACTTCTACCGTTGTGGATGTCATGCGTGCAAACCCCAAAGCGTAAACAAAGGCAACATGGTGGGATGCCCTTTCCCTTGCAACCGTACCAAGAAATTGCCCTACCCAAAGTAGCTAAGACTAACAACCAGCAGAGTCAGCCGTAGAACCAGCTACAGAGACAGATAAACAGGCAGCCTGCCCTTAGCCTTCTTTCAATTAATGGGTAGCCGCGCGCTGACCGATCGAAATCACAGCAATCAAAACGGTCTTTTTTTATACTCAGTGTCATAAATGATGTGCTTCTACGGTTTGTGCAATGCCTAAACCCAATTTGTTGACCAATCATGCAGAAAGTCAGGCATCTTGTCGAACTTTCCTAAAGCAAAATCCCTTCATATCCTTGCGCGATCCACAAACTGGGAAATGGCAAGTCGTCTTCGGGTTTTCACAGGAAAAGCATTCTGTCAGGTCAGCAACCACGCTAGAAGGACCACCAGAGCAATTAAATCAGAATCTTTTCAGCGTCTAATGGCACAATAGGCGAAATTTTATCGATATCAACGGCTAGGTATCCATACACCATGCATCAGACTATGCGTCAGCTGTATCCGCCAATCGAGCCTTACGTTCAAAATACACTGCCAGTTTCATCTATCCACACGCTTTACTACGAGGAAGCGGGCAACCCTGAAGGGAAGCCCGTTGTTTTTTTGCACGGTGGCCCTGGTGGCGGCAGCGTACCAATGTACCGACAATTCTTTGATCCGGCTCGCTGGCGCATCATTTTGTTTGACCAGAGAGGCTGCGGGAAAAGTACGCCCCACGCGGAACTAACCGACAATACCACCTGGGATCTGGTGACGGATATTGAGAAGTTGCGATCACATCTCAATATCGACCAGTGGACCGTTTTTGGCGGCAGCTGGGGCAGCACGCTCGCCCTTGCCTATGCACAAACCTATCCTGAACGGTGCAACGGTCTGATTCTACGCGGCATCTTCATGCTGAGGCCCAAAGAAATTGAGTGGTTCTATCAGTCGGGAGCCAGCTATATTTTTCCAGACGCATGGGAAGGCTACCTAGCACCCATTCCAGAAGAGGAGCAAGATGACTTAGTCTCAGCCTATTACAAGCGATTGACCAGTGACGATGCTCAGACCAGACAAACCGCCGCTAAGGCCTGGTCTATCTGGGAAGCGAGCACCAGCAAACTCGTGCCTGATCCTGATCTAATGACACGATTTGGCGAGGGTAGTTTTGCTGATGCCTTCGCACGAATTGAATGCCACTACTTTACTAACGGTGGCTTTTTTAGCAATCCTAACCAGCTAATTGAAAATATAGAGGCCATTCGCCATATTCCGGCCGTCATCGTTCAAGGCCGCTACGATGTTGTTTGCCCTATGACCTCTGCCTGGGAGCTACATCAAGCATGGCCCGAAGCCGACTTTTTCATCATCGCTGAAGCAGGCCACTCGGCGACCGAGCCCGGCATTATCGATGCGCTGATTACAGCTACAGATAGCTTTGCTCGGTAGCTTTGCTCGATAAGATTCAGATCAATAAAAAACAGCCACCCGTTGTTTATTCTCACGGGTAGCTGCTGCTTTAAAGTCTTGTGTATTGATTCGTCTGATTGTCGCCAGTGATTCTGTCACCAACAAGCTGTGGCGAATAACCGTAGCGAATAGCCGTGGCGAATAATTAACTTAAGAGCGCTGCCAAAAGCGCTTTTTGTTTTCGCTAGGGACAGGTAAACCGAGCGACGTATGAAACTCTTTTTGCACTTTACGGGTTAGTCGCTTAGACACCTGACGAACTATCTGATTGAGCAGCTTGTCGCCCGACGCCTTAACCAAATTATCGGGCAGTACCTGAATAAACCGAGGCACGTCTACCCAAGTAGATAACTTTAGATCCCACTCTACATGGGTCATTTTGTCCATGGAGACATCTTTGGGCACATCAGTAGCAGCCACCTCACACAGCGACATGGAAGCGCTGAAGTCAACATCGTAGCCGGCCGGCTCGTAGCCAGGGACAGGAATCGTTTCTATCCGATAAACGCCCTCTTCTTGAGGCAGCAGGTGCAATCCGATCTTAGGCTCAATTTCATGGTTTAAGCTCTTAAACCGGCCCACCGTCAAACCATAGCCATTGTCTCCAATTGGCTCTACAGCCATCGGTTGCGCACATTGATGAAACCAGTCCTGGTGAGCATCTAGATACTGAGCCACGCTGGCTGCATCTGCATACATCTCCATATGGCCTATGTAGTTGCCTTGGAAGTGCAATGTTTCTTTTGAAGAAGACTTAACGTCTTTTTGTGAAGCTATTTGTCCTTCAATTAGACTAGCACCCGCCTTAAGAAATTGGGAGCCTAGCTGTGGAGATGGCGCGTCAGAAGGAATTTGCATATAAGTAGCTAAAAAGAATTAAATAAGAGAAGAGCAAACTATCGTCCGTATGAAGCAATCTTGATAGGACACAAAATATACGCTTCATCAAGAATAACTACTGATAATAACCAAGGGCCTTCGTTGATTTACGGATCAATATGCCAGCTGTTGTCTCCTTAGACAGTGACTACCGCTACGCTTATCCGCCTATAGTTTGAGTATTGACACTCAGATCACCAAAAATTATAGAGGGTAACTAGCTATGAGAGCATTGGTTGCGGGGGCAACAGGGCAAACAGGACGACGCATTGTTGAAGAACTGCTGGCCAAAGGCATTACGGTCAGGGCGATGGTGCGCGATCGCACGAAAGCACTCTCGGAACTGCCAGAAGGCATCGACATCGTCGAAGGAGACGTTCTGCAGCCCATTACCCTACGGGCAGCACTCACAGACTGTCAGGTGCTCTTAAGTGCCACAGGCGCAGCCCCTAGTCTAGACCCGACTGGCCCCTATAAGGTGGACTACGAAGGCAATAAAAACCTGGTAGACGCAGCAAAAGCAGCACAGGTCAATCAGTTCGTGATGGTGTCTTCAATGTGCGTATCAAAGCTGTTTCATCCGCTTAATTTATTCTGGGGCATCCTGTACTGGAAAAAGCAGGCTGAAGACTATCTTAAGCAGAGCGGCATTCCTTACACGATTGTTCGCCCTGGCGGCTTGAAGAACGAAGACAACACACAGGCTATTGTTATGTCTTCAGCTGACCAGCTATTTGAAGGCAGTATTCCTCGGCGCAAGGTAGCACAGGTATGTGCAGAAGCCGTTACTCAGCCCAGTGCAAAAAACAAGGTAGTTGAAATCATTACTAGCGAAGGTGCTACATCGCAGCCGATAGAAGCACTTTTCGCCAGCGTCGGATAAATGGAATGAATCAATAAGATGAGCCAACAAGGCAGCTATGCGTTAGCCCAGCGGGAAATTGACTAGAAGAACCAGCCATAGCAATGTAAGCCTTTACCCAAAATATTGACACCCAGATAACAAATCCAAACCACGACAAATCCTGAAGCTGCGAGGATGGCAGGTCGTCTGCCTTGCCATCCTTTGGTAATGCGAGCGTGGAGGTAGGCCGCAAACACCAGCCAGGTAATCAGCGCCCAAGTTTCTTTGGGATCCCAGCTCCAGTAGGAGCCCCATGCCTCATTTGCCCACACAGCACCCGCAATAATGCCAATAGTTAGCAGCGGGAACCCTAACCCAATGATGCGATAGCTGATGTTGTCTAACGTATCGGCTAGTGTTAACCGCTGTAGAGATAGCGGCTGGGCAGTAGAAGCCATCACAGCAGCCGGTGATTCTAACAAAGCAGTTCCACCGCCTGCGCTCACAGACGATAGAGGCTCAGCAACTGCACTCTCTGTAGCAGTCGCTTTTTCAGCCCGCTTGAGCATATATTTGCGATCTCTAAAACTGCCGGTCCCGACAGAGCTGCCCTTGAGTTCGACGGCCTGGCCTCGGGTGATAATGAGAAAAGCGATCGCAATTAAAGAACCCACCATCAGCGCCGAATAGCTAATTAGCATGACGCTCACATGCATCATCAGCCAGTTCGACTTTAGAGCAGGCACGAGCGGTTCAGACACCTGCATCTTGTCGGGCAGGGTGAGCGCGGCAAACGCGGCGATCGCCATTGCCACCGGAGAGGTTACAGCACCTATCCAGCGGCTACCGCTCATCCGCTCAGCTGCAAAGTGAACAGCCGTAATCCCCCAAGCAATAAAGAATAGAGACTCGTAAAGATTGCTGAGCGGGAAATAGCCGCCTTCAATCCAGCGAGCAGTTAGCAGCGCAGCCATACACAAATTACCTGCGGCCATGCATACCCCGCCAATCAGCGGCATGACTTTGACATTCGAGAAGGCTAAACCGCTCCAGTAAGCCAGCATCGCAGCGAACAAAACAGCAAAGGCGGCATTATCTAGCCAGCCTTCTAAGCCTGCGAGCGTCAAACTGGTACTCTGTACGGCTAATGGAAAGGCTAGGAACATGGAACTGTTGTAATAATGATTTTTTAGAGTTTGATCAAGTCTCTTAGTTAAGTCTAGATCCACACTGATGCGTATAAAAGCGACCGGAGGTCTGCCTTCTAGCATCAAATGTAATTTAGCAAGTCTACTTGAATACACTTATCGAACTTGCTATACCATTCTACCGACACAAGAGAACCAATGCTGTGAAACCAATGCTTTCTAGAATGTTAAATTCCTTCGGATTTCGCCACTTGAAGCGCACAGCGTTAGATACATTGACTGAGGGACGTACTGCTTAACTGTTGCACAGGCCACGGTTGCGAGTGCCAAAGTCAAGTACAGATACATCTATATAAATGCAGTGAGAGAATAATAATGGACGCGGCAGCACTCTGGAAAAGATATAAAGATTGGCTTTATTACCACGAAGGGTTAGGCATGTACGTGGATGTCAGCCGAATGCGCTTTGATGACGCGTTTGTAGAGCAGCTGACGCCTAAGTTTGAAAAGGCCTTCAAGGCAGTCGATGAGTTGGAAGCAGGTGCGATCGCTAATCCAGACGAAGGCCGTATGGTCGGTCACTACTGGCTAAGAGACGCCGAGCTTGCCCCTACAGAAGAAATCAAAAAGAACATCGTTGAAACGCTAGCATCGGTCAAAACCTTCGCAAACAAGATCCGCAGCGGCAGTATTATCCCGCCGGGCGAAGAACGTTTTACCGACATCCTTTCTGTCGGCATTGGCGGCTCTGCGTTGGGCCCACAGTTCGTGTCTAAAGCGCTGGCGGCGGCGACTCCTGACATCAACATTCATTTTATTGACAATACCGATCCCACTGGAATTGACCACACGTTTGAAGAAATTGGCGATCGCATCAAAAGCACTCTAGCCATTGTCATCTCAAAATCTGGCGGCACCCCAGAAACTCGTAACGGCATGGTCGAAGCCAAAGCCGCCTTCGAAAAAGCTGGACTCGACTTTCCTAAATATGCGGTCGCCGTGACCGGAGAAGGTAGCAAGCTAGACAGTGTCGCTAAATCAGAAGGCTGGATTGACACCTTCCCGATGTACGACTGGATTGGTGGCAGAACCTCCGAACTCTCTGCGGTTGGCCTACTACCGGCAGCTCTTCAAGGCGTTGATGTGCAGGAGATGTTAGACGGTGCCAAAGAGATGGACATTGCGACGCGGGTTCACAGCCTCAAAGAAAACCCTGCGGCTTTACTAGCGCTGGCCTGGTATTTTTCAGGCGACGGCAAAGGCGAGAAAGACATGGTCGTACTGCCCTACAAAGACAGTCTGCTGCTGTTCAGTCGCTATTTGCAGCAGCTGGTGATGGAATCGCTTGGCAAAGAAGAAGACCTCGACGGCAACACGGTCTACCAGGGCATCGCCGTATACGGCAACAAAGGATCAACCGACCAGCACGCCTACGTACAGCAGCTAAGAGAAGGCGTACCCAACTTCTTTGCCACCCTTATTGAAGTACTCAAAGACCGCGAAGGCAGTTCTGTCGATGTAGAACCGGAGGTTACCGCAGGCGACTATCTTTCTGGCCTACTACAGGGCACTCGCCGCGCCCTTTACGAGAACAATCGTGACTCTGTCACAATTACAGTTCCTGATGTCACACCGCGTTCAGTAGGCGCACTGATCGCCCTATATGAGCGGGCTGTCAGTATCTATGCCTACTTGGTAAATATCAACGCTTACCATCAGCCAGGCGTAGAGGCTGGTAAGAAAGCTGCCGCGGATGTGTTGGATATTCAAAACCGGGCAAGAGCAGTACTGGCCGAAGCGAACGGACCGCTGACGTTAGTAGAAATCGCAGACAAAATGGGAGCGCCTGAGAAGATAGAGAACGTATACAAAATTATGCGTCATCTCAATGCAAACGGACGAGCAGTCAAAATCGACGGCGATCCGCACGATCCTGAAGCACTAAAAGTATCCGCAATATAGCCAGGTTAATTAACGCGTCTAGGGTAGTTAACGTAGTGGGTTGGGCCTGCAAGCCCAACTCACTTAACGCCGTTAGAGATGCGATCGCAGTTTAATCATCACCAACGCCGGATGATATTAATTGACGATGCCGCCTAGAATATATACTTGCTATTTGAGTTGATTTGAACTCAAGAACCGACAAGAATTTTCATGGCGTTTTCTTCGATTACTCGTGCGATCGCACGCTCTGGCCTCGGACAAGAACTAATCACAAAACTAGAAAAGCAACCCCTTCAGCTCAGCGGTGCCCCCAGACTACCGAAAGGTTTAGTTACCTCAGCTTTAGCCCAGGATCAAAAACGCCCTCTACTTGTCATCACTGCCACCTTAGAAGAAGCGGGCCGCTGGGCCGCACAGCTAGAGGCCATGGGCTGGGGCACCGTTGCGTTTTACCCCACCTCAGAGTCATCGCCCTACGACGCGTTCGATCCAGAGTCAGAACTGATCTGGGGTCAGCTTCAGGTACTTTCGGACCTGATCAACGGCAAGGCTCAAGCTGAAAGTCTGCCGACTGGCTCAAAGCATCTAGGTGCGATGGCAATCGTAGCGACGGAGCGAGCTTTGCAGCCGCATCTGCCACCGCTTGAAGCTTTCCGGCCCTACTGTCTGAAAATTAATCTGGGAATGGAGCTAAATCTGAAAGACTTAGGTCTGAGTTTGGCTAAGCTGGGCTACGAAAAAGTCTCTACGGTAGAAACAGAAGGACAGTGGAGCCAGCGTGGTGACATTATTGATGTCTTTCCGGTCGCAGCCGAACTGCCCGTACGACTAGAACTATTTGGCGATGAGCTAGAGCGACTGCGCGAGTTTGATCCGGCCAATCAGCGATCGCTCGACAAAATCGAAACGCTTCTGCTAACGACCACCGACTACGGTCCTATCATCTCTGAAGCGCTTCAGGAAAAAGAACTGCTCGACAGTCTGTTAACCGAAGAAGCCAAAGAAACGTTTGCCGCAACCCACAAAATAGAAGGCGTCCGCCGCTTCATTGGTCTCGCTTTCAACCAGCCAGCTACACTTTTAGACTATCTGCCTGACAATACTGTTATCGCTATCGACGAACCCGATCAGTGCCAGGCTCACGCCGACCGGTGGCTAGAAACGGTAGAAGAACGTTGGGAAGAAACTCAAACAGCGTTTGAAACAAGTGAAGAAACACAGCTGCCAAAGGCAGGATTGCCTAAGCTGCATCGTCCGTTCAAGGAAGCTTTAGAAGAGATCGATCTCTTTCAGCGAATAGATCTCGCAGAAATTTCAGAAGAAGGCGTAGGGCTAAATTTGGCCAGTCGCCCGGTTCCTACCCTACCGCATCAGTTTGGGAAACTCGCTGAGATTTTGCAGAAAGAGCGCGATCGCAAATTCTCTCCCTGGCTCGTTTCCGCTCAGCCTTCCCGCTCCGTCTCCCTACTTCAAGAACACGACTGCCCAGCTCAGTTCATCCCCAATCCTAAAGACTATCCCGCTATAGATAAGCTGCAAAATCAGCGTATTCCTATTGCAGTTAAATATTCCGGACTCGCTGAGCTAGAAGGCTTCATTCTGCCAACGTTTAGAATCGTACTGGTCACCGACCGCGAGTTCTTTGGGCAGCATACGCTTGCCACCCCTAGCTACGTTCGCAAACGTCGCCGGGCAGCCTCTAAGCAGGTCGATCCCAACAAACTTAGACCCAAGGATTACGTCGTCCATCGCAACCACGGGATCGGCCAGTTCCTTCGGCTCGATAGCCTTACAGTCGATCGCGAAACCCGCGAATATCTAGTCATTCAGTACGCCGATGGCCTGCTACGCGTAGCAGTAGACCAAATGGGGGCACTCTCCCGCTATCGCACGTCAGTAGAGCAAAAGCCTCAGCTGAACAAAATGACGGGCAAAACCTGGGAGAAGACCAAGGGCAAAGCTCGCAAAGCCATCAAAAAAGTAGCCATCGATTTGCTCAAGCTCTATGCCAAACGAGCACAGATGCAGGGCTTTACCTATCCCGCCGATATGCCCTGGCAGCAAGAACTAGAAGATTCTTTCCCCTACACACCTACGCCCGATCAGCTAAAAGCAGCCCAGGATGTGAAAAGGGATATGGAGAGCGATCGCCCGATGGATCGTCTAGTCTGCGGCGACGTTGGCTTTGGCAAAACAGAAGTTGCCCTACGCGCTATCTTCAAAGCCGTTACCGCAGGTAAACAGGTCGCCCTACTTGCACCCACCACCATCCTCACTCAACAGCACTATCACACGCTCAAAGAACGCTTCGCGCCCTATCCTATTCAGCTAGGGCTGCTCAATCGATTCCGCACGGCCAGTGAGCGCAAAGCTATCTTGCAAAGGCTCGCCACAGGTGAACTCGACGTAGTAGTCGGCACACATCAGCTGCTGAGTAAAACCGTTAAATTTCAAGATCTCGGACTTCTGGTTGTAGACGAAGAGCAGCGCTTTGGCGTCAACCAAAAAGAAAAGATTAAAGCCATGAAAGCACAGGTAGACGTGCTTACACTCAGCGCCACGCCAATTCCACGAACGCTTTACATGGCCCTCTCAGGCGTACGAGAGATGAGCTTAATCACCACACCGCCGCCTTCTCGTCGCCCGATCAAAACGCATCTGTCGCCCTACGATTCTGAAAAAGTTCGTGCGGCCATTCGCCAAGAGCTAGACCGTGGGGGACAAATTTTCTACGTTGTCCCGCGGGTAGAAGGCATTGAAGAAGTCGCCGGGAGAATCCGCGAAGCGGTACCGGGCATCCGTATCGGAATCGCTCACGGTCAAATGCCAGAAGGTGAACTCGAAGCCACGATGCTGACCTTTGGCAATGGCGACGCTGACCTGATGGTTTGTACCACCATCATCGAATCTGGCCTAGATATCCCTAGAGTCAACACGATCATTATTGAAGATTCACAAAAGTTCGGACTTTCGCAGCTTTACCAGCTGCGGGGCCGAGTTGGACGTTCTGGTATCCAAGCCCATGCCTGGCTGCTCTTCCCCAAGCAAAACAAACTTTCAGACAAAGCTCGTAAGCGGCTACGAGCCATTCAAGAATTTACCCAGCTTGGCTCTGGCTATCAGCTCGCTATGCGAGACATGGAAATTCGCGGCATCGGTAACTTGCTAGGTGCGCAGCAGTCTGGCCAGATGGAAGTCATCGGCTTTGATCTCTATATGGACATGCTAGAAGAGTCCATTGCTGAAATTCGCGGTCAAGAAATTCCACAGGTAGATGAAACACAAGTAGATTTGAAGGTAACAGCCTTCATTCCAGCAGATTACATTCCTGATCTCGATCAAAAAATGAGCGCTTATCGCTCGCTGGTTTCTTCAAGCGACAAGCGAGAGCTAATGGAGATAGTCGCCGATCTCAACGACCGCTATGGGCCACTGCCTCCCTCTATCGGTCAGCTGGTGAAAGTATTAGAGCTAAAGCAAATTGCCAAACCACTTGGCTTTTCTCGAATTAAGCCAGAGGGTAAGCAGAATATTTTGCTAGAGACACCGATGGAAAAGCCAGCCTGGGATCTGCTAGTGGAGAAAGTACCGGCGCATTTGCGATCGCGCTTCGTATACGCCTCCGGGAAAGTCACCGTTAGAGGGCTAGGCGCACTCAAACCCGACAAGCAGGTCGAAAACCTGATTGAATGGCTAGGCTACATGCAAAGTGCGCTCAAGGAGCCTGCCTTAGCTGGCAGCACTCCCTGAACGCACTAACAACCTGTCTCATTGATAGGCGAGCAAGGTAGGCAAGCAGGCGATTTGCAGCCGGATCTAGAACTCGTCGTTACTGCTATACGCCATCGGCGCTTCATTGTCGCGCTTAGACCCCAGCAAATCTAGCTGAGTCACTCGAATCACCGGGCTCGTCCGCATCGCGCCCGTGCTGCGATCCTGCCAGCTATCGAGCTTCAGCTGACCGGTCACACCAATCAAACTGCCCTTGCGCACGTAGTTCGCCGCAATCTCTGCTGTCTTGCCCCAAATCTCGATATTGAACCAGTCAGGCTGATCGCGGTTCTTACCTCGCCGGTTAACGGCCAGCCCACACTTGGCAAGCACGTTGCCAGATTCAAAATAACGAACTTCAGGGTCACGGCCTACTCGGCCAACCAGCGTAACGATATTCACACTCATATTGAGTCAGATTCCCAAATCAACAAACTCTCAACATCCTATACGCCACTGGCCATACGAACCGTTTTTCTAAGCGGTTTTTTAATCGCTTTTCTACGGCGTCAAATTAGGACCAAATTGACCGTTAATACGGACAGTCTAGAGGGCGTCACAACGGTAGGATGAGCGTCACACCCCTTCATACAATGACAAAAGCAATTACAAGAACAGTCAAAGGAGTACAGACATTCTACTATGGTAGCGCTCGTGCCTCTTTAAAGGTGTCACCACCCCGGATTGACTAGACGGCTCGATATGAAACGTAATAAAATCCATTCGACTCGTCAGAAATACTATTACTAACCGCTACTTACGGATCTTTAGCTTGTGGCTTTATTCAATCGCTTATCCCTCTCCCGTGACATGGGTATCGACCTTGGAACAGCAAATACCCTGGTATACGTGTCAGGAAGAGGGGTTGTTTTACAAGAACCCTCAGTAGTTGCTATTGACGAAATCGACGGGAAACCTTTAGCGGTTGGTGAAGAAGCCAAGCAAATGCTAGGACGCACACCCGGAAATATCCGGGCCATTCGTCCACTCCGAGATGGTGTAATTGCTGACTTTGATATCGCAGAGGTCATGCTGAAGCACTTCATCCGCCGGGTACACGAGAACAAAGCACTGGTGTCTCCAAGAGTTGTTATTGGCATTCCCAGTGGTATTACTGGCGTCGAGCGCCGAGCGGTAAAAGACGCCGCCCTAGAGGCTGGCGCACGCATGGTGTATTTAATTGATGAGCCCGTTGCCGCAGCCATTGGTGCTGGCTTACCCGTAGACGAACCGACTGGAAACATGATCGTCGATATTGGTGGTGGTACGACTGAAGTCGCTGTTTTAAGTCTTCAAGGTAGCGTGCGTAGTGAGTCGGTCCGGGTGGCAGGTGATGAACTCACTGACTCTATTAAGCACTACATGAAGAAAGTGAACAATCTGGACATTGGCGATCGCACTGCTGAAGAAATCAAAGTCAAAATCGGCTCTGCTTACCCTAGCCCTGACGATGACGAAGCCGCGCTTGAAGTTCGTGGTGTTCACATGCTCTCTGGGCTGCCGCGAACCGTCACTGTAAAAAGCCCGGAGATTCGTGAAAGCATGGCTGAGCCGCTTTCTGTAATTGTAGAAGCGGTCAAGCGCACTCTAGAAGATACGCCGCCAGAACTCGCTGCCGACATTATCGATCGCGGTATTATGCTCGCAGGCGGCGGCGCGCTCCTCAAAGGATTAGACACCCTGATTTCTCATGAGACTGGTATTGTAGTCCACGTAGCTGCCGATCCCTTAAGCTGCGTAGTCTTGGGCACTGGCAGAGTGCTTGAGAACTTTAGCCAAATGGAGCGAGTATTCAGCGACCGATCGCGCGATCTGTAACCTTCGTTGCTGCTCTTTTAACAAAAGCAGCTTTCACTAAGCGTCGCTGAGCACATCCCCTCGCTACATAACCGGTACCTAAAAAAGACCGCTTCGGCTAAGATTTCAACGATAAGCGATTAATCGAACAGCAGTTGATTACAGTGGCTTCAATGTTTGCCCTAAGACGATGGTGGGAAAAAAATGCAGTTAAAGCAGGACTGGTCTTTTTAGCGGTCGGCACTGCCTTGGGCATTTACCAAACCAACGGCGCTTTTGTCAGCGAGACTTTTCGCTTTCTAGCCCGTCCTTTTCAAGGCAACACGCCGCCTGAAAAGGTAGAGAGTCCGTACATTTTGGATCTTCAACAGAGAGTCGTTGAGCTAGAAAATCAAAATCAGAAGCTGAGGGAGCTGATTGACTATAGCAAGAACAGCGACCTTGACATCACCACGCCTGCTGCGGTCATTGGTCGCAGTCCAGACAACTGGTGGCAGCAGCTAACGCTAAATAAAGGCGCGGCCGATGACGTCAAGGAAGGAGATTTTGTCACTGGGCCGGGTGGGTTAGTCGGTCGAGTGGTCGCTGTCACACCAAATACGTCGAGAGTCTTACTCATTAGCGATCCCAGCAGTCAGATTGGGGCTAAAATCAGTCGAAGTCGCTCTACAGGCTATATCCGCGGGGGGGCAGGCAGTCAGGCTACCATGCAATTTTTTGAAAAGCTTCCTGATGCCAAGCCAGGCGATGTGATCGTTACGTCTTCCTTTAGCCGTCTTTTTCCGCAGGGCGTGCCCATTGGGCGCATAGCTTCTATTGATTCAGAGGCCAGTCCAGCACCGGAGGCCGTTGTGCAGCTCTCTGTGCCGGTCAGCAATCTAGAGTGGGTCGATATTCATCCCTACACACCCAAGCTTGATGTAGACGCAGCACCTGCCAAGATTGTCACTGACGACAATCCATAGATATCTTTTTTCCTTCCGGCTATATGGCTTCCTATCGATCTCGGCGCTCAGGTACCAATAAGCAAGTTTGGAACTGGGTAGTGACGATTGGGTCTGTTTTTTTCTGCCTGCTGATTTTGCCAATTCGGCTACCAGGTATGGACATTGTCGGAGTAGGACCTAACTGGCTGCTGATTTGGGTCGTGGCCTGGAGTATGTATCGACTGCCCTGGGAAGGGGCGATCGCCGGCGTTGTCCTAGGAATTTTGCACGATAGTCTTTCTGCCGCTTTTCCAACGCATGTTATCGGACTTGCGATTACCGGATTCTTAACGGCCAGGCTCCATCAACGCCGCATTCTGCAAGAAGATCTTATTTCTGTCGCGCTAGTTGTCTTCGGTTTAGCGGTCATCACCGAAACGGCCATAGCTCTTCAGCTTACTGCGCAGTATCTATGGACCGAAGAGCCGCTATATCCAGATATAGGAACTATCTGGCAGTATCATCAAAGAGTTGCTCTCAGCTCAGCGATTCTGAGCAGTCTGTGGGCACCTGCACTCTATTATCCGCTGAAAAAATGGTGGGATAAGTACCGGGTCAAGGATCGTCTTAAAGACTAGGCGATACGTGGAAACAGGTGATTTTATTGAGCCCTCACGCAGCCTGTAGCGCGGTCTTTTCAACCACAGCTTGCGCGGCGGTAAACAGCTCACTGCAAAGTTTGGTTGGTTTAAGCGATCGCAAATACGCTTCACTTCTCACCCCACAAGAAAGTGCCACCGAACACAGACCAATCTCCTTAGCAGCCAACACATCCGCCTCAGTATCACCCACCATCCAGCTTTGAGACGTACAGTAGCCCTGAGCCTGCTGCTCTACCACAGCCGTCATTAGCAGCTCACGCTTTAGCTCAACTCGGTTTCTATGAGCCGCTTCCACCGTCGAAGCACCGTATACCGCATCCACTAAATGCGCTAGACCCTTAGCACGCAAAAAAACATTGACCTGGCGAGAGTGGCGCAATGTCACCAGTACCAGTCGCATATTGGCTTGCTTCAAATAGCTCAGTGCGGCTTCAGCAGATGGCTGAACATTATCCCATCGCAGTAAGCTATCGTGGTTCACAAGCGCCTCTATCTGCTGCATGTACAGCTCGAACCACTTCGCCGGAATGCCCGAGCACAGGGCAAGCTCAATATCTGCAACTCGGCTCTGCTTTTGCTGCCAGAACAGAGATTTAGGAAGAGGCTTCATCGTTAGGGCTACGCTGTGTTGCTGCCAGCAAATGTCTGCGATCGCCAGCAGTCCCTTTCTGTAAGCACGGTAATAGCGCTCCGAAACGTCCACAATCGGACCATCAAAGTCACAGAAAACAACATGCTCTGAAGACTGCTGAGGAGACGTTTTAGAAGATGTTGCTTGGAAGAATGATTCAGGAGCTTGCATAGTATAGAAATCGGCTCTCTTTACTTTCGCTTAATATTTGTTCACTCTAGCAGTGAGCTTCTTCCATAAACAGTAGGGTATTCCACTATTTCGATTTGATTAGTCAATACTTCAGTAGCAACAAGCCTTATATGTAAGGTTTATGTGTAAGGCTTATACGTGGGTGTTTTCGCGAGAAAGCCAGAGGGTTACCGGGCCGTCGTTTGCGATCGCAACGTCCATCATTGCCCCAAACTTTCCCGTTTCCACCTTCAGCCCGCTCTGCCGCAACAGCAGCACAAACTGGTCATACAGTTGCTCCGCCTGCGTCGGTGGCGCGGCCTTGGCAAACGACGGCCGCCGCCCTTTAGTCGCATCACCATACAGCGTAAACTGACTGACTACCAGCAGCTCACCGCCTATCTCCAGTACCGAGCGGTCAAACCGCCCCTCTTCACCAGCAGGAAATAGCCGCAGATTGAGGCACTTCTTCACCATCCAAGCTAGCTCAGCGTCTGTATCAGTCGGCGCTATCCCGACTAGCAGATTAAGGCCCTGACCAATAGATCCCACCACGTTGCCCTCCACCGTCACCTGCGATGAAGTAACGCGCTGAAGCAGTACTCTCATAAGTCTTGTTATCCAGTCTTGCGATTCTGCAAATCCTACCGCTATCCCCTATCGGCCAAAGCCTTGACCGCGGTCACTCTCTACACAAAAGCAGCTCTCGATTTGCTGGCGCAGGCTCTCTTCATCTAAGTTTTGACCAATTAGCACCAGCTGATTTTTCTTCTGGCGGCCATTCCACTCTTCATCCTCCAAAGAAAAACGCTTCCCACTGAGGTGAAAGACATGGCGCTTCGGACTTTCATCGAACCATAAGATGCCCTTTGCTCTAAAAACAGAAGCCGGTAGCTGATTATCTAAAAAGTGCTGAAACTTACGAATAGCCAAAGGCTGATCGCGATCAAACGAGACTGAGGTAAAGCCGTCGATATCTAAATGAGAATGAGCGCTGTGGTCATGGTCATGCTCACCGTGCCCATGATCGTGGTCGCAGTTCGTGTGGTCGTGCTCGTCGGCATGCGCGTGAGCTGAGTGGTCGTGCTTTGTATGATCATGACCGGCATGATTATGACCGGCGTGATCATGACCGGCGTGACTGTGGTCCGAATGATCGTGTTCGCCATGCTCATCGTGCGCATGGCCTGAATGGTCATGTTTCTCACTGGCTGCTTGATCAACAGACTTATCGCCAAAGTACTTATCAGACTCAAACAAACCGACGCTTAATATGAGTGGCAAAGGCACTTTTGAATGATCTGTACGCAGAATGCGAGCATCCTCTTTGATATCGCGCAGCTTAACTTCTAAATTGTTGGCGTCCGCTTCGTCGATCAAATCCATTTTGTTTAACAAAATGATGTCGCCATAGGCAATCTGGTTGTAAGCTGCCTGCGAATTAAATAGATCCAGACTGTAGTTTTCTCCATCAACCACCGTCACAATTGAATCCAAACGAGTCAAATCGCGTAGCTCAGTGCCTAAAAACGTCAGCGCTACTGGCAGGGGATCGGCAAGTCCCGTGGTCTCCACTACCAAATAATCAATCTTGTCGGAGCGCTCTAACACCTTGTAAACCGCTTCTAGCAGGTCATTATTAATCGTGCAGCAAATACAGCCGTTGCTCAGCTCCACCATATTTTCGTCACCACCAGTGGTGATCAGCAAATCATTATCAATGCCGACTTCGCCAAACTCATTGACCAGTACCGCCGTCTTCAACCCTTCCTGATTCGTCAAGATATGATTGAGCAAAGTGGTTTTTCCGCTACCTAAAAAACCAGTAATGATCGTAACGGGCAGCCCATGCTTAGAAGCATCCATGGACTTGTCTGAAGACTCATTTGGGGCAAGCGTCGTAGCAGTCATATGAAATAAATCTATGGGTGGGTTGGAAGAACAAGCAAGCTATATCAGCAGATAGGAGTGACACATCTACAATAAATATCGCTTCAATTATCACGTATCTGCCAAAAATTGCGGGGTTAAGTTTACTTCAATTAAAGGAATAGACCGCAAAAGTTGCCCCGTACAAGAAGGTTTACCTCTACTATTAAATTTGCCTTGCTCAATTTAGCAGGGCCATTTTTTACTTAATTTTGCCAACCCTCATGAGCGTAGCTATTTACAACACGCTTTCTCGCCAGAAGGAAGCTTTTAAAACTCTCACCGAAAATCAGGTGACGATGTACTGCTGCGGCGTAACTGTCTATGACTACTGCCATCTGGGTCATGCTCGTTCATATATCGTATGGGATACGATTCGCCGCTACCTTGCTTGGCGTGGCTACCGCGTCCGCTACATCCAAAATTTCACCGACATTGACGATAAAATCCTCAACCGCGCCCGCAAGGAAAACTCCTCTATGGAAGCTGTCGCCAAAACATATACGGCAGCTTACTTTGAAGATATGGCGCGGCTAAATATTTTAGAAGCCGATGAATATACCTATGCCACTCGTACCATTGATGGCATTAAACACCTTATTCATGAACTAGAGCAAAAGGGATACGCCTACTCAGCTGAGGGGGATGTGTATTATTCGGTGCGCCAGTTCGACGGCTACGGTAAGCTATCGGGCCGTAAGCTAGATGATATGGAAGCTGGGCGCAGCGGCCGGGTAGAAACAGCAGAAAGATCGATCAAGCAAGACCCGTTTGATTTTGCGCTGTGGAAATCGGCAAAGCCAGATGAACCGGCTTGGGAGTCGCCTTGGGGACCCGGTAGACCAGGGTGGCATATTGAGTGCTCGGCAATGGTGCGCGATCGCTTCGGAGACACCATTGATATCCACGTCGGCGGCGCAGACTTGCAGTTTCCCCACCATGAAAACGAAATTGCCCAGTCTGAGGCGGCTACCGGCAAGCCGCTCGCAACCTACTGGATGCACAACGGCATGGTGAATGTAGACGGCACCAAAATGTCTAAGTCTTTGGGCAATTTTACGACGATTCGTAATTTGCTTGATGCCCCCGAAGGACCAAGCCCTATGGCTGTCCGGATGTTTGTTATGCAATCACAGTACCGCATGCCTTTAGACTTCACCGAACAGGCAATTCTAGCTGCCAAGAATGGCTGGGCAACGCTGAATGAGGGGCTAAACTTTGGGACGCAGCAAGGTAAGAAGTTGGGATGGACAGAGCAAGCGGTCGAGTTAGATAGCGCTGTCGTAGAACAGTTTCAGACGTCTATGGATGATGACTTTAATACACCAGGTGCGATCGCAGTTCTCTTTGGTATAGCCAAAGAACTCCAGCGTCAGGGCAACCTCATCGTCCATGAGGGCAAGCCCGACGCAGACCCTGCCCAACTTCAGCAGCAGTGGCAAACGCTCACTCAGCTCGCAGGCGTTCTAGGTCTAGAAGCTCAGGCTATCGACTCTACATCGGCAGGCGATATCAGCGATGCCGATGTAGACTCACTGATCGCACAGCGTAAGGCGGCCAAGGAAGCTAAAAACTATGCTGAGTCCGACCGCATTCGAGATGAACTGAGTCAGCAGGGAATTACACTGATCGATAAAACTGGCGGAGTTACGGATTGGCATCGTTGAGCTTTCATTGTCTTTCGATTTTTAGAAAAACACCATGCTTGAGTTCATCAATCTTCCCGACGGCAAGCTACCGCCAGTTGCACCCTATTCTCATGCCGTGCGTGCAGGTGATTTCTTATTTGTGACCGGTCAACTGGCCGAAAATCCTGATACAGGAGACGTCGTCAAGGGATCCATCGAAGCACAAACTAAACAGGTAATGGATAACCTTGAGCAGGTACTTTCCCATGCGAACACCAGCTTTGAAAAAGTGGTTATGTCGCGCGTATTTGTCACTGACTTTCGCTATTTCGAAACCGTCAACCTAATCTACGCCAGCCGGTTTACGGCTGGTCGCTATCCCGGCCGGACAACCGTTGGCGTAACCGCGCTGGCTGGCTTCGGCGATGTTGAGATCGATCTAATCGTCTATTGCGGCGAATAGTTGATCAACGATGGCACCCTAAATCAAAGCCCCAGATCTTCTAAATCTTCAAGGTCTTCCAAATCCTCTACCGCCGACAGATCCAGACACAGCTCCTGAAACGCCTGATTTCGAGTCTTCCGCGACGTCCGGCGATATTTTTTTGCCTCTAACCGAGGCTCGTGCAGCACTTTGCCATCTTCTATCATTTTCACCTTCTCAGTCGCTTCGGCATCTGGCTGCTGAGACAGGTTTTGCTGCTGCTTAGTAACCTCTTCTAAGAGCGATAGATAGTGCTCGTATCGCTCCCACCCGTTTTCTTGTGAGCTCCGCACTACACAGCCCGGCTCATCGCGATGAATACAGTTGCTGAATTGACAGTTCGCTTCTGCCCGTCGCTGACGAATTTCAGGGAAGTAATGACTTAGCTGCTCTGGCGCCGTTACAATATCCGGCTGATTAAATCCAGGTGTATCAGCCAAAAAACCACCCGTTGGCAGCTCAAATAGCTCCACGTGGCGAGTCGTATGTCGCCCTCTACCGAGCTTTCCTGAGACCGCACTAACCTTTAGATCTTGATCTGGAATCAGCCGATTGGTCAGGCTAGATTTACCAACACCCGAAGGCCCAGCAACAACCGTGATCTTGCCTTGCAGCGTCGATAACAAATCGGCCGGTAGCCTTTCATCATCACGAATGCTGGTCATCAGCACTGGGTAACCCCAATTCGCCAATCGCTCCTGCCACTGCGTAGCCACTTCATCTGAAACCAAATCACGCTTGTTCAGACATAGCGTAATAGACAGCTCGGTCAGCTCTGCTTTTACTAAAAATCGACTTAGCTGGTAAGGCTCTAAACCTGGTTCGGCTAGCGCGAAAACTAGAAGAATTTGGTCAACATTGGCAACTGGCGGACGGTCTAAGAATTTTTTCCTGGGGTATATAGCTGCGATCGCACCTCGCATTCCTTGCCAGTCAGGCTCTTCAACGACAACGCGATCGCCCACCATAATCTGCTGACCCAGCTTTTTCAGCAGCCCTCGCCGAATGCATAGCAAAATCGACTTATCACTGTCCGTATCTATCACGCCGCAGTCTTTTAGACCCTCGGCAGAAACATCCAGCTGTACCGAGTAATAATTTGCCTGAATTGCAATCACCGTCCCCGGCCACTGATGCTCATACGTCAGAGCCGTTGCTTGAGACTGCGGTGAAGGCATCACAGATAAACTCATGTATCTGTCACTGCTGCTTCAGACAGCGATCGCACCCGCAGTGCAAAATACGACGTACAGTCGTCAATCGCTTCGACTACATAGCCATCCATTCTCAGGCTATCTGGAACCTGCTCAATCGGCTCACCCGGATCAAGCCAAACTTCCAGCAAAGAATTCGGAGGCATTTTCTCTAGCTTCAGCTTCGTTCGCACAAAGTTTAGCGGACAGGGAGTGCCTCGCAAATCCAGCTGCTCACTGGCACTAGCCATAGAATTAGCCATTAAACAGGCCTCCTAAAAAGCCCTCTTTCTTACCCTTACCAACAACATCGCCACGCAGTTCTGCCAGTTTTGTCAGCAGGTCTCTCTCTTCCGCCTTAACCCGAGTAGGAATATCTACTTTTACCGTAATCAAGTGCTTACCGCGGCTCACCGGATTGCCCAACCTGGGCACACCCCGACCGTCCAGAGAAAGCACTGTATTAGGCTGCGTTCCAGCAGGCACTTGCATCACCACCTGACCATCAACCGTTTCAATCTCCAGCTCACAGCCCAAAATAGCCTGTAAGTAGCTCACTTTTAGATCAGAATGAATGTCAATCCCGTCGCGCCTAAAGCTGTCGTCTTCGCTCACAACCAAGTAGACGTATAGATCGCCCGCCGGGCCATTCCGCTTGCCAGCGTCGCCTTCACCTGAGACCCGCAGGCGAGTCCCGTTCTCAACTCCAGCAGGCACCGTGATTTTTAACTTCTTATTCACTCGCTTTTGGCCGCTGCCATCGCAAGTTTCACAACGGTCCTCTACCACTTCTCCACTACCGTTACAAGTCGGACAGGTGGAAACCTGATTAAAAATACCAAACGGTGTTCGCGTCGCTCTTCTCACCTGGCCAGCACCGCTACAGGTAGAACAAGTCCGAGGTCGCGTGCCTGGCTTAGCGCCCGACCCACTACAGGTGGTACAAGTTTGCAGATGGCTAATTCTAATTTCTTTCTCGCCACCAAAAACAGCTTCCTTAAAGTCCAGCTTTAAGTTGGTACGCAGATCGTCTCCACGCATTGGACCACGGCGGCGTTGCCCCTGCCCGCTACCGGGTTGGCCTGAGAATCCATTGAAGAAACTTTCAAAAATATCGGCAAATCCGCCCATATCCTGAAAATCTTGAAAACCACCGCCACCAGCTGCTGCGGCGCCGCCTACACCAGCCTCACCAAAGCGATCGTAGCGAGCACGGATTTCAGGCTCTGAAAGAACTTCGTAGGCGCGACTCACTTCTTTAAAGGTTTCCTCAGCACCTTCGTCTTTATTGACGTCAGGGTGATACTTACGCGCTAGCTTACGATAAGCGCGCTTAATTTCATCTTGCTCGGCATTGCGCGAAACACCTAAGGTCTCGTAGTAATCACGGGCCATAAAACGTCAGTCAAAAGAGTGAACTTAGCTCTATATCACATAGCTGATAGAGTGTAGCCAAAGGCTATCATCCTTATCACAACAAAGCTATGCCATCAGCAAGTCAGCTGAATACATTCGGCCAACTGCTACAAAAGTCATGCGTCAATGCACATTCAACCATTGTATAGCATACGTCCTAATGCATCAGGTTGCTTTCAAACGATCTGATGTCAAATAATCAGGTAATACACGTTGAAATCAACTTCACTTAATAGCTCCACTCAATAGCTCCACTCAATAGCTTTACTCAATGGCTTCGTAGTCAGCAGCAACGGTGCAGTCAATATCAAACTCTTCCTCTGGTGGCGAGGGGGGCGCGGAACTAAATTCTGTTGGCAGCGCAGACCCGGCCGAAGCAGACGCAGCGGCCGGAGCAGTATATGACTGAACAGTCGTTTTCGCTGCGGCTGGAACAGCCTGCTGAACCGGCTGCTGCCGCTCGGCAGCAGCCGCAGAGGGAGTTGAACTCATTTCACCGGTATTACCGGCATTATTGGAGTCAATCCCTACGCTCACAGCGTCATTATCGTGCCCGACGGCAGAAGAAGAAGAGGGTGAGTTGCTATTCGCACTGGATAGACCCGCACCTGGCATTTCATTGTTGATATTGCCACTTGACGTATCATCGCTAGCAACCTGCCGATACATATCGGCTCCAATCGTAAATATTGTCTGCTGCAAAGCATCCAACTTTTGAACAATATCTGCCGGTTGAGCGTTTTTATCAGCTACCACAGCTCTTAAAGCTTCAGCTTCGGCTTCTGATTGAGCTCGTAGCTCTTCTGAAATCGTGTCAGCGCTGTCACGTAGCGCAGACTCGTAGCTGTAGAACAAGGAATCTGCTTTATTCTGCAGTTCTGCGACCACTTTTCGCTGCTCGTCTTCACCCGCATACATCTCAGCCTCTTCTTTCATCCGGGCAATTTCTGCTGGAGATAGCCCGCCTCGATTCGTAATTTTGATGCTCTGCTCGCGATTGGTCCCTCTGTCTTTAGCAGCCACCTGGAGAATACCGTCTGCGTTGATTTCAAAAGACACTTCGATTTGAGGCACCCCTCTAGGTGCAGGCGGAATACCAGTTAGCTCAAAGCGGCCTAGACTTTTATTGTCGCGGGCCATCGCTCGCTCGCCCTGCAAAGCATGAACTTCGACAGAGGTTTGGCCATCCGTTGCCGTCGAAAAAGTTTGGGTTTTGCTAGTCGGGATTGTCGTATTGCGATCAATGATCTTGGTGAACACATCGCCCAGCGTCTCAATCCCTAGAGAAAGCGGCGTAACATCTAGAAGTAATAAATTCTTGACTTCGCCACCCAATACACCAGCTTGAATAGAGGCCCCTAAGGCAACGGCTTCATCCGGATTCACTGAACGATCGGGGGATTGACCATCAAAAAACTGAGTAATTGCGGCCTGGACAGCCGGAATTCGCGTAGACCCCCCCACTAGCAGAATTCGATCGATATCTTTGGACTCCAGCTCTGCATCTTTGAGTGCCTGCTTTACTGGTTCTAGGGTGTTTTGCACGAGGGTTGCAGCAAGTTCTTCGAATTGCGATCGCGACAACGCCATCTCCAAATGCTTTGGCCCTGTCTCATCAGCCGCAATAAAAGGCAGGTTAATGGAGGTTTTAGCCATCGTCGAAAGCTCAACCTTAGCCTTCTCCGCCGCCTCACGAATCCGCTGCAACGCCATGCGATCATTGGTTAGATCCATCCCTTCGCTACGACGAAAAGATTCAGTCATCCAGGTAACAATGCAGTTATCAAAGTCATCGCCGCCCAGGTGGTTATTACCTGAAGTTGCTTTCACCTCAAATACGCCGTCGCCCAGCTGCAAAATAGAAACGTCAAAAGTACCGCCACCCAGGTCAAACACGAGTACGGTTTGGTCTTGATCTTGCTTGTCTAAGCCGTAAGAAAGCGCCGCTGCCGTAGGTTCATTGATGATACGCAACACTTCTAGACCGGCAATCGTACCCGCGTCCTTAGTCGCCTGGCGCTGCGCATCTGTAAAATAAGCTGGCACCGTAATGACCGCCTGCGACACCTCTTCACCCAGGTAGGCCTCTGCGTCGGTTTTGAGCTTCTGAAGTGTCATCGCTGACACCTCTTGAGGGGTGAAGCTCTTGGCGCGAATCATCACATCTACAGTGTCATCTTTGCCGCGAGTGCATTTGTATGGGACACGCGATCGCTCAGTTTCAGTATCATCCCAGCGCCGACCAATAAAGCGCTTGATGCTGTACACCGTATTTTCAGCATTGGTTACCGCCTGTCGCTTGGCTAGCTGTCCGACTAGGCGCTCGCCGCCTTTCGCAAAACCTACGATACTCGGTGTAGTGCGCCCGCCTTCAGTGTTAGGAATTACAACCGGCTTTCCGCCTTCAAGCACAGCTAGACAGCTATTCGTCGTTCCTAAGTCGATCCCGATAACTTTACCTAAAATCCGCTTGGACGTGTTCCATGAAGGGCGCTTGCACCTTCGAGCAAACCCACCGATACCTCTCAAACAAACGCATTGAGTAAGAAGTCAGTATTAACTCTCAGAAGAGTCGGCAGATTCGGCAGACGGGTCCAATGGGGTTGCCACTTTTACCATCGCATGACGTAAGACACGCTCCCCTAGAACATACCCACGGACGAACTCGTCAATAACAGTTCCTTCTGGATACTGATCTGTCGGTTCTCGCATGACGGCTTCGTGCAAATTAGGATCAAACTCTTGCCCTTCAGCTCTCATAGGAGAAACGCCCAGCTTTTTGAGCGCCTCAATTAGCTGCTTATAAACGCCCTGGTAGCTCTTGTGAATCGCCATCTCGCCGTCATTGTCAGGCTTGATGTGATCGCGAGCTCGCTGAAAGTTGTCAACTACCTCCAGCATCGTACTGATCGTATTGCACTTCACCTGAATTTCTAAATCTTCTCGCTGCTTTTCAGTACGCTTGCGAAAGTTATCAAAATCAGCTGTTAGCCGGGTAAATTGTCCGGTACGCTCATCTAGCTGAGCCTGCAAGCCTTCCACTTGCTTTTGCAAGGCAACCCGAGCTCCCGCTTCTGCGGCAAACGCATCCTCAGCCGAAATATCGTCAGGCATCTCAGGCGAGTCATCCTTAGCCTCTGAATCAGCCTCTTCGAAAGCCGTTTTTTCAAAGGCTTGATCAAAATCGATATCAGCTGAAGCGTCCTCTAAACGAAGCTCTTCAATATTGTCTACGCCACTTTCTGCGCTCTGCTGATTATCGTTAGTATCTGCGTCTGTCATATGAGATTCTTCCTTCCCAGTCGCTCAAAAAATTACCCAGAGCGGCTGCCTTTAAAACCGCTAAACAAAAATATTACCTGAGCTGTCTTTACCCTGTCCATAGTAGGAGGTGCTGTCACATTTGAGGAACGGTTTTCCGTATCGGGTTACCCCCACTTTGCATAGAATCGCTTGCCATTTTTAGTGACTACATACTTTCTTCAAAGTTAGGTACTAGCACAGACGCCAGTCTGCGTATTGGTTTGAGCTTTATGGGCACACTGATGGGAGATTTTTTCGCATCGGCCATGACAAACTCTTCATCCACGCGGAAGGCACTCATTCTACAGAAGAGCTTTTCGCCTTTTAGCAGCAAGCTCATTCAGACAGGCTTTGTAGACGGCAATCAGATGCAGCAGGCACTGGTGGAAAGTCGTCAGTCAGGCCGCGCCCTTACAGAAGTCTTAGAATCTATCGCCGGACAGCAGCTTACGCCAGAGCTACTGCGCCAGTACAAAAAGCAGCAGCTTTTTGAACTCAAAATTCTTTATGGCGTTGAGTCTCTTGATCCTGAAGTAGAAGAGATATCAGAGACTCAGGTCACACAGCTAATTGGCAGCTTAATTCCGGTAGATGTCTGTCGTCGCCACCGTCTGGTCCCGCTATCGACCAGCAGCGAGAACGGCCAGAAATCTGTTCTGGTTGCCATGGTCGATCCGGAAAATTTAGAAGCGCAAGACGATCTCAATCGCATCTTACGACCCAAGCAGATTGGCCTGCGGCGAATGGTGATAACCGTCGAGGATTATCAACGGCTGATTGCAAAGTTCTTAGATGAACAGGTCGCCAAAGAAAAAGTTGAGAAAAAAAGTCAAGCCACTAAAAAGAAAAAGATTGTCAAGCCAGTTGAGGTTAGCACTAACCTTGAAGACCTTGATCTCGGAGACGACGGTGGCCTCGAAGATGTTGAAGAATCCGATGCTGACCTAGGTGAAGCCCTTCAAGATGCGGGAGCAGCACCTGTTATTGCACTCGTTAACAAGATCTTAGTGAAAGCCTTACAGGAGGAAGTGTCTGACATTCATGTAGAACCTCAGGAAGAATATTTGCGTGTTCGCTTCCGCAAAGATGGTGTCCTAAGACAGGCTTTTCCCCATCTACCCAAGAAAATTATTCCGGCGGTTACCGCCCGGTTCAAGATCATCTCTGAGCTGGATATCGCAGAGCGACGAATGCCTCAGGATGGCCGAATCCGCAGAGTCTTTCAAGACCGGAAAGTAGACTTTAGGGTTAGCACATTACCCAGTCGTTACGGGGAGAAAGTTGTTCTAAGAATTCTGGATAATTCATCTACCCAGCTAGGGCTGGGTGCCCTCATTACTGATGAGGAGACCTTACACATCGTTCAAGACATGGCCAAGCGGCCCTTCGGCCTCATTTTGGTAACTGGGCCTACAGGATCAGGTAAGACCACTAGTCTATATTCAGTCCTGTCCGAGCGAAATGATCCCGGCGTCAACATTAGTACGGCTGAAGACCCCATCGAATACGCGCTACCTGGCATTACTCAAGTCCAGGTAATTCGAGAAAAGGGGATGAACTTTGCAGCTATTTTGAGATCCTTTTTAAGACAGGATCCCGACGTGATTCTGGTGGGTGAGACCCGCGACCCTGAAACTGCAAAAACAGCCATTGAGGCCGCGCTGACAGGGCACCTAGTTTTGACGACACTACACACTAATGACGCGGCAGGTGCAGTAGCACGCCTGGGTGAAATGGGCGTAGAGTCTTTTCAGGTTGCTAACTCTTTGGTCGGTGTACTGGCGCAAAGACTGGTACGACGGGTGTGCAGTGAATGCAGAGTAGCCTATCAGCCGACCGCAGAAGAACTTGCCCGATATGGCATGACCGTTTCTAAAGATGTCGAAATGACATTGTACAAGGCCAACAAAGTCCCTCATGACGAAATCGAAACGCTAAAAGAATCCGGGCAGCTGTGCAGTAAGTGCGGTGGCGGCGGATACAAAGGCAGAGTGGGCGTGTATGAAGTGATGCGCGTTACCGAAAGGCTTCAGGAATACATCACCCAGGGAGCGCCTTCTGACCAAATTAAAGAGATCGCTGTGGAAGAAGGGATGAATACGCTGCTGGCATACAGCTTGAACCTGGTTAGAGAAGGACACACAACGCTAGAGGAAGTTGAACGGGTAACGTTCACCGATAAAGGGCTCGAAGCAGAGCTTAAGGCCAAACGAAAAAGCGTGCTTTCTTGTAGTTGCTGTTCAGCCACGCTCAACCATGAGTGGCTAGATTGCCCGTACTGCCTCACCCCCCGATTTAAGGATTAGGCTCGCGTACTAACGGTTTCTTATCTGAACTTTCTGCTGACGAACTTTCTGCTGACATAGCTTCACGACCGACAAACCGCTCAGCAAACTTTCTCAAAACACTCTAAAACCAAAAAGGATTGTCCCATGGAATTAATGATTGAAGACCTGATGGAAGAAGTCATTGAGCGCGGCGGGTCTGATTTGCATCTATCTACAGGCCTACCGCCCTACATTCGTATTAGTGGTCATCTAACACCCACCGACCATCCACCGATGACAGCCGACCAGTGTCAGCGACTGATTTTTAGCATGCTGAACAACTCACAAAGAAAAATTTTGGAGCAGACCTGGGAACTGGACTGCTCCTACGGTGTGCGTGGACTCGCTCGTTTTAGAGTCAACGTATATAAGGATAGAGGGACCTATGCGGCCTGCCTAAGAGCGCTAAGTTCTAAAATTCCAAGTTTAGATGTCTTGGGTCTTCCTCCTATTGTTACTGAGCTATCAGAAAAGCCCAGAGGGCTCGTGTTAGTCACAGGACCGACAGGTTCAGGAAAGACAACAACACTCGCGTCCATGATTAACAACATCAACGTGACCCGAGCAGAACATATTTTGACAGTAGAAGATCCTATTGAGTTTGTATATGAGCCAATTAAAAGCTTGATTCACCAGCGTCAGGTGGGAGAAGATACAAAAAGCTTTTCTAACGCGCTAAAAGGTGCCTTGCGTGAAGATCCAGACGTCATTCTGGTGGGTGAAATGCGTGACTTAGAAACGATTTCGCTGGCGATTTCGGCAGCAGAAACGGGTCACCTGGTCTTTGGAACCTTGCACACGAGCTCAGCTGCGCAGACGGTAGACAGAATTGTAGATGTGTTTCCACCAGCTCAGCATCAGCAAGTGAGAGTGCAGCTTTCTAACTCACTAGTAGCGGTACTAAGCCAGTGCCTGGTACCCAAGCACAACCCTAAGCCTGGAGAGTTTGGTCGAGTCATGGCGCAAGAAATTATGGTGGTGACTCCAGGTATTTCCAACATGATTCGAGAAGGGAAAACGGCACAGATTTATGGTGCTATTCAGACTGGCGGAAGGCTAGCGATGCAAACCCTGGAAATGGCCCTAGCAGACCTCTACAAAAATAAGGTAATTAGCTTTGAAGCAGCGATGTCGAAGACCTCTCGACCTGAAGAAATTCAAAGACTTATTGGTGGACCACCCGCAGGTTCTAAAGCACCAGCTAAGGCAGGTCGCCGCTAAAACCGGCCTCTGGATTTAGCGATAGACAAAAGACCTCATAGGAATTCATTACTCAGTCATTCACAAATACAACTCATGCCAACCTACGTTGCGATAGGCCGAGATACGGCAGGTAAAACAGCTCGGCGTAAAGTAGAAGCCGACTCACCCGCTGAAGCCCGTACGCTGATCAAAAGTCAGGGTATGCATATTCAAGATCTAAAAGAAGAGAAGGGCATTAGCTTTAACTTTGCTGATTTTCAGACATCGATGACTAAGGTGACTGTGAAAGACAAAGCAGTCTTTTCACGTCAGTTTGCGGCGCTAGTGTCTTCCGGCGTGGCTCTAGTAAGAGGGATTGGCATTTTGTCTGACCAGTGCCCCAACGCCAAGCTAAAGGTGGCGCTCACACAGATCAACGCGGACGTGCAGCAGGGTACAAGCCTGTCGGAGTCAATGGGGAAGCATCCTGATAGCTTTGATAACCTGTATGTCAGCATGGTGCAGGCAGGTGAAGTGGGTGGTGTACTTGACGAAGTGCTAAATCGCCTGGCAAAGCTGCTCGAAGATTTGAATCGGTTGCAGAACCAGATTAAGTCAGCTATGGCTTACCCAGTGACCGTAGGCTTCTTAGCGGTGACAATTTTCGTGGGGTTGACAGTTTTTTTGCTGCCGATTTTTGCAGAAATTTTTACCGACTTAGGCGCTGAGCTGCCGCTGTTTACGAAGGTGCTGATGGCGATTAGTAAGATGCTGCGAACCTGGTATCTAGTCGTAGGCCTGATCAGCTTTATTGCAGTCGCGGTGTTTGCCTATAAGCAGTATTACAAAACGCCAGTCGGTAAGTTGACCATGGATGGCTTTTTCTTGAAGATGCCGCTGTTTGGAGATTTGTCACAAAAGTCGGCAACCGCTAGATTTTGCCGAACGTTTGGCTCGCTGTCGCGCTCTGGCGTACCAATTTTGACAGCGCTAGAAATTGTACGCGACACGTCAGGCAATCAAGTAATTGCCAATGCAATCAATGCTGCGCAGACGGAGATTCAAGGCGGCGGAATGATTAGTCCAGCGTTGGAAGAGCACGGTGTATTCCCGGTAATGGCGATTCAGATGATTGCCATTGGTGAAGAAACCGGTGAGCTAGACCAGATGCTGATGAAGGTAGCTGACTTTTACGAGGATGAGGTGGAGCAAGCGGTGAAGGCGCTGACCAGTATCATGGAGCCGATTATGATTGTGGTGCTTGGTGGTATGGTGGGTTCGATTCTAGTAGCGATGTATTTACCGATGTTTAAGGTAATGGATCACCTAGGATAGAACGCTCGAACGTTTTTTTAATCTACGAGAACTTTCAATTACGAGAAAGGTCAGACGAGCAAGGTCAGAGATTAATTTTCTCTGACCTTGCTGTTTTCATGCCGAATGGTTGATTTGTAGTTTCTTCAGATAGCGTTCAACTGTAGCGATCACTCCCGACAAAACACCCAGGTGCTCTCATCGGACAGCTCTGCGTTAAACTCATATCCATCGCTATCAAACCCCTTCATAAGCGCCGGATCTTCAATCCGATTACGAATTACAAAATCCACCATCAAGCCTCTCGCCTTCTTTGCATAGATAGCAACAATTTTGTAGCTATCTCCCTTCTTCTCTTTAAACGCAATATTGAGAACACTCGCCTTCAGCTTTTTTAGATTAATTGACTTGAAGTACTCATTCGAAGCCAGATTCACCAGCAGCGGCTCACTCTCATCTGCTAGCTCCGCATTGATCAGGTCCGAAATCTGATCGCCCCAAAACTCATAGAGATTTTTGCCTTTATCGGTAGCCAGCTTAGTTCCCATCTCCAGTCGGTAGGGCTGCATCAAATCTAGCGGACGCAAAATGCCGTATAGCCCCGACAGAATTCTCAAATGGTTTTGGGCAAAGGCTAAATCGTCATCGTCATAGTCTTTGACGTGAATACCTTTGTATACATCGCCATCGAACACAAGTAGGGCCTGCTTCGCATTCTCAGGCGTAAACGGAGTCTGGAAATCTCGAAAGCGCTGCCGGTTAAGCTGGGCAAGCTTATCGCTAATTTTCATTAGCTCAGATAGTTCTGACTCGTCGTAAGCGCTGAGCTGTTTCACCAGCGTTTCACTTTGCTCTAAAACGGCAGGCATCGTGTAGTGAGGATAGTTTGGCCCCTCGTAGTCCAGTGACTTAGCTGGAGAAATCACCATTAGCATCGATTTTTAATGGGCCCCTTTTAGGACCTCGCTCTACTACTGACAAACTAGCACTAGTCTTCACCTACAGGCGAGGCCATCCGTAAGACCAGTACGCTCGCGGTATATTTTAGGTAGAGTAGCTATGTTTTATTGCGATGACATTGGAGCCAGGGACCTCTGATGAGGCCAATCTTTCACCCGATAACTTGCTGCCTCAGACAGAATCCGTAAAGCAAGCATCGGTAGAAGAAGAACCGACAGAGGAAGAACCGACAGCAAGTAAAGAACAGGCGGCAAATCCTGTAAAAAAAGCGCTAGATCGGTTGAATAACGCAGAGAAAAAGGCGCAGGCCGACGCAGCGATCACAGCAGGTCAGGCATTGTTCGAGCGAGGCCGATACAAAAGAGCAATTGCCGAATTCAAACTTGCTCTAGCGCTCTCGAACCCAGTGGGTGCACGTGGCGGCGAAATTCAGATATGGCTGGTGAACGCCTATATTGCATCAGGAGACGAAGCCACCGGGCTGGCGCTATGCCGCAAGCTAATTGTTCATCCCGATCTAGATACCAAGCAACAGAGCAAGCGCATGCTCTATATTCTGGAAGCGCCTGAGCTGGAAATGAAACCTGAGTGGGTGACAAAAATTCCAGCGCTAGGAGAATTTGATGACGATACAAAAATTCGCTATGCTCAGCGGGCCAAGAAAAAGCGAAGAAGCAAGGCAAAACCAGAACCTGAGCCGATTGACCTAAGTCAGGTCAACACAGAAGACAACCAGTTTGTATGGATTGGTCTAGCTGGCGTGATCTTAACTATGCTTGGACTGTTCTGGTTCAGTCAGCCGCACTAGACTGGCTGCGATGGGGAGTTGCGGCTGTATGATGGATCGTAGTTTGTTTCACAACTCACCTGCCAAACTATCTCTATGGCTCTCCAATTACGTATTTACGTTCCGCCTCATCCTCTGATCAAACATTGGCTGGGCGTGGTCCGTAGTGCCAGTACGCCGTCTCCGGTATTTCGTAGCGCCATGACCGAGCTAGGGCGCTGGCTGGCCTACGAAGCCGTGCGCGATTGGCTACCCACGGTAGATATGACCATTGAAACACCACTAACGAGCTGCCCAGCGACGTTTGTAGACCCGGAAGCAGCGATCGCAATTATTCCTATTCTAAGAGCGGGCCTAGCTTTGGTAGAAGGCATTCAAAGCGCAGTGCCCAATAGCAGCACCTATCATATCGGGCTAGCGCGTAACGAAAAAACGCTTGAACCGGCCTGGTATTTAAACAAACTGCCCGAGAAATTTGAGCCTAACACCCGCGTCATTATCAGCGAGCCGATGATGGCGACAGGCGGTACGATGATGGCAACGCTACCAGAGCTGGTTAAAAGAGGCGTAGACCCAGCGCTGGTGCGGATTATTTCCGTGGTCACCGCTCCGCCTGCCCTGCAAAAGCTAGCAGAATCTTATCCAACACTGGCCGTCTACGCCGCCATTATTGACGAGGGTTTGGACGAAAACGGCTTTATCGTACCCGGACTAGGTGATGCGGGCGATCGCACATTTGGCACTTAAAAGGAGAGCCCCAAGGAGATCTCATGAGTCAGAATAATTTTGCCGGTGGCTTTATTGCCGGTGCCTTCGTCGGCGGTATTATAGGCGGCATCGTTGGCGTACTCGCTAGCAATCGCCTCCGATCGAACGAGCCTGACGATGACTTTTCACAGCTGTCTGAGGCAGAGCGTCGTCAGCTAGAAAATGCCACCACAGAAGAACGGATGGAAATTGCGCGGCGCGGCTTAGAAGATAAAATCTCTCAGCTAAATATGGCTATTGAAGACGTGCGAGTCCAGATGGGCAATGTGAACAACGGTCACCCGGCGGCAGACTTTGGCACGTCAGCGTCAGAGCGAGAAGTCTAGTCGCCGTCTGGTTGAATAACAGGCTGGTTTAACAGCATCTAAAAGGTAGCAGTAACCGCACCGCACAAGCGCGAGCCCATCGGTTAAAATACAAAGCACTATCCCAAACTTAACCCTACAAAGCTATGGCCGCAGAAATTGTCGCCCCTATCATTACGGGCATTTCTACTTTTCTCAGCATTTATCTGCTACTGCTGATTGTCCGTATCTTACTCAGCTGGTTTCCCAACGTTGACTGGTCGAATCCTATTTTCTCTACCGTCTCTCAGCTGACAGACCCTTACCTGAACATATTTCGGTCCATTATCCCACCGATTGGGGGTCTAGATCTGTCAGCGATTTTGGCAATCTTTGCACTACAGTTTATTTCTTATTTTGTAGAAGTTGCAGGCAGCCAGGTAATGGCGCTGGCCTACACTTCCTCCTTTTCTTAGGCACTGACACTTACCACATCAAGCCGAAAGAAAAATTAAAAAGCCCTGCTACTTCTAAAAAGTAACAGGGCTTTTTTTACGTGCGATATCTACTCGTCAATATCTACTCATCAATGGACTGATTCCATTCTTGGAAGCGACGAACTTTGCTAGCAAACCCGGAAGCTTTGAACTTGTCAAGACGCAGTGGTGCAGGCTGTACAGAGGGAACAGAGATTCTAAAAGAGAATTCGCTCTCGCCTATCGGCACATATTCGATCCCCCCTAGACGGTAGCGATTTTTCATCACAGAATTACCTTCCGCATCATAAATTCGGCCAAAAATATCAGCGTCCATGATGTCTTTGGCTGAGTTGTTTACCGCAATTCCCTTAATTAGATAGCAGGTCGCAGCCATAGAAGAACCGCTAGTAGTAAGATTTTCAGCATAGGCTGCATCAGCAGGACATTCTTCAGCAGCCAGATCTTTCAGGGCGATTTGCGTTAGCGCATGAGCTGCCGGTATCCAGGCAAAAAAGCAAAGGCAGATGGCCAGGCAAAGCGGAAAGAATTTGACACGAAGCGAAGAAACCATAGCAGAAATCGAGAACGAGGCAAGCTGTCTTAGCTTACCGTGGTTTTGGTGATGAACAGCCTATCGTAAGGGATGAAAGGTGCAAGGAGGTCAGAACGAATTAATTCAAATAATCGAGTAAGGCCTGTCGCATTACATCAACCGGTGCTGACTGGTTTAGCCAAATTTCTAAGGCAGCCGCCCCCTGCTGTACCAGCATCTCTAATCCGTCAATAGCGACTAGCCCGTGGGCACTCGCCTGCTGCAAAAACGTCGTAGGACGTGGCGTATAAATCAAGTCATACGCGATCGCATCGCCTTTCACCTGCGCCATCACCTGGTCGCTAACCGGCGAGGCCCCCACATTAGGATGCATTCCCACAGGCGTAGCGTTAACCAACAAGTCAGTTTCAGGCAGCTGACTAGACAGCTCATCCCAGGTTAATATCTTCAGCCGACTGGCAATCTCAGGCGCATTCACCCAGCTTTCGGCAAAATGGGTCAACTTCTCGGGCGATCGCCCGACAACGCAGATACGAGAGCAACCCAGCTGCTGACAGGCCGCGACGACAGCCCTAGCCGCACCGCCATTGCCTAAAATAACAGCCTGGCTATTTTTCCAATTTCTAGGCAGAGCCTTAAGCGGCGCTAAAAATCCGAGAGCGTCTGTGTTAGTGCCCTGCCACCCCTGGTCGGTATGCCATGCGGTGTTAACCGCACCAATGGCCCTAGCAACCTCACTGACGCTATCTAGTAAGGGAATAATTGTCTGCTTGTGAGGAATAGTAATGTTGAAACCACGCAAACCAATGGCACTAAAGCCAGCGATCGCATCTTCTAACCGTGCAGGTTCAATCGGAAACGGCAGATACACATAGTCGAGCTGGCTATCGAATGAGTCCTGATCGGCTTGCTGCGCCTGCAAATGGGCAATTGCCGCGTTGTGCATCAGCGGTGAAAACGAATGCTTAACCGGATATCCAATAACACCTAGCAGCTGCGTTGTTCCTCGAATCACCATAGCTTGATACGCATACCAGTTTTGTACCAGTGCACTGTAGCGTCTCCTTCGCACTTTTGGATTAAGCACTTTTAGATTAAGGCTCGTTAAATGAGCACGCTTAGACAGGCCACTACCAGACAGGCCGCTACAGCACCGCATAGCCAAACGTCACGTCAAAGTCTTGGCACCAGATCACCGCAGAACGGAAGTCACCCAGGTCAACATCGGCTGGAATCGCATAGCGCTGTTCACCCTCAAACGATTGAAGCCGGCCCAAATTGACGTAGTTTTCTGGGCTATAGGAGTCAGGATTGGCCTCCTTGTGAAGTAAAATGAACAAATCAGGCCCAGAGTCTGAGCGAAAAGACGCATCTAGTGTTAGATAGCGCTGACCGTTCTCTTCAACGACTTGAGCCTGGCCTGATGTCTCATGGTCGGCGCTGATAAAGGATGCACCCTGTGCTAGCTGCTTACTGCCAGCCATCAGTGCCGACTGCTCTGGCACCGCAGCAACCAGCGTATCAATCATCGGCACTGTCGGTGATGGCTGAATTATCTGCTGGCTGCTAGCCTGCATAGCGGGCTGATAGGCAAAAGCAGCGATCGCAGCAGCCAAACCTAATTTTCTCAGCTGCTGTAGAACGGACCGCCGTGAAGTGGACTGTGGCGCGAACTGCGGAACGGACTGTTGTAAAGCTTTCATAGTTTGAGACCCGATATAGAGTAAATAGCGTTGAAACATCAACAGACAAAGAAGGACAGCCATTAGGCGTTCTCTTTGCTTCGTTGACTTCAGTATGCTCGGTGGGTCTCAGCCAAAAATGATAGATAGATAAGCCTTTTCTGAGTAGACAAAGAGGCTGTTATGAGAAGTTGTATAGATGAGAAGCTGCAAAAAGAATGCGATCGCCCATCTATTTACCCAATTAGTTCTGTGTCTGTACCGTCAGCACCTGTGGTGGCGTAGAATCTGCTGGATACAACAAATCAACCTCTACAGTGCTCGTACTTTGCGGCGCAATGGTCACTTCTGCCAACGGCTTACCCTGCTGTCCTCGTGTCATCACCAAATGGATATTGCGCACCCGGGGAAGACCGCGGTCGTCTTGAAAGCGCACCTGAACTGGCCCTCTGAAGAACGTCTGCTCAGCGGGCGGCTCTAAAAATCGCAGGCCACCTGCGCTCAGCTCATCTTCTTTGAGTGCTGTTTGCAGAGCCACCGTTACGGTTTTAGGGGCATCAGTCGGATTGTATAGCGGCATCGTCAGGCTGTAGCGTACACCGTAATTACCATGACTTTGATAGGCAGTATCAGGGTAGCGCACCAGCATTTCGGCACTTTGATTTTGGCCTGTGCCCATCATTCCGGCATACAGCAGACTAATGCCATAGGAGAAAGCTTCGCCTACCTCAGGAATCGTAAGCTGAGCATTGGTATTGGGAACGTCTTCAGTACTACCTGTCTCTGCGCTACCTACGTCTGTACTACCTATTTCTGTGCTATCCGAATCCGTAAGCGTTGCCTGCCACTGCGATCCTTGAGAGACACCAGCTACACGACCGTAGATGAGCTGAACGCCTTCTTCTAGCGGTAGAGGAACCGGAGCGCGATCGCGCGGCCCAGATAGCTCACCCGTTTCTAGCAGTGTCTGCCAAGACGCCAAGCTAGGTGCAATTTCCTCACCGTCTTCGTTAAGCGCAACAGGCTGAGCCAAGCTTGCCACATACACAGGCCCGCTGCTTTCTAAATGCGTCAAGGTCGAGCGGCCATTGATCGGCGGATCCAATTCTCGAATAGGAATCGGTTGGTTGAGCAACATAGCACTTTCACCGGGCTCAATCGTCATCGTGGCCGGAAAAATATCCTGCCGCTTACCCTGTAAAATGTCGCCCATCGCTCGACTGCCTGGTCCGGCATAGACAGGATTGCGCGGACTAAAAGCAACAAAGTCTGGCAGTGAAATAAAAGGCGCATCCGGCTGGCTCAGGTAGCTCGCACCATCTAGCACACGAACCATAACAGAAAAGTCTCCAGGGTTGTGGACTAATACTCCCAAGTACAAACTATCTAGCTGCTGAGGCTCCGCCTCATCGTAGTCAAGCGCTTTATAGACATGGTGAGCGAAGACATCAAATCGCCCATTAAACTCAAAGTCTAAGTGCGCTTCTGGGGTTGCCATACCTTCCGGTGGAAAAGTAGAAAGCAAAATCCCTGGCGTTTCAACTAATTCTGGACTGTTGCTATTAAAAACAGGAACGCTGTCTAACTGACCTGGCAGCGGCCTTACAGGCTGCTCGACAACAATTTCTTCTGGCGTAGCCTCATCGGCTTCGGCTTGGGCCAGCACAGAGTTTGCCGAGACTACCACCTCAGCCACGTCCGCGCTCGGCGTGACAGATAACAGGTGTTGAGTGAGCAAAAGCGTAGAAAGCCAAACAAGCATGCAAGTATTCCTTCGAAGATTGCCTTAGTGGTTGATTGCTAGACACTTTACCGCTTTCTCTGTACGGGTGCCTTACTTACCAGACAAGTACTTTACCACTGCAAACAGTGTCACAAGTGTTAGGACATGTCGCTAAGTCATACCGCTAGGTCACATTGCCAGATCACATTGCCAGATCACATTGCCAGGTCAATTGCTATGCCATGCCGCTAGGTCACATTACCAGCCGTCCCGCCAGACTCAAGCCGAATATTGTGAGCTTGGGCATAGGCCATAAACATCTGAAAATCTTGAGTGAGTCCGCTGAGAAAATCAGACATACTCTGAGTCGTAATGGCCCCGCAAAAGAGGCCATGTAAAACGAACAAACTGCCCGATTCCCAAGGATGAAACTGGTTGTGGCTAGAGTGCTTTTGACTAGAGGACTTTTGGCTAGAGGACTTTTGGCTAAAGGACTTCTGACTAGATTGGCCAGCCAATCGCCAACCAACAGTTGGCGGCAGCTCACGAACGCTCACCCTTAAAAGCGGCAAGCGGATGTTGAGTTCTTCTGCATGGTGCAAAAGCGTCGGCAGCCCATACGATATTAACTGCGCAGGTACCTTGATACAGGCAAGCAAAGCCGGGGTTCCCTGTTTGTTTATACGCGTAAACGAACAGTCGAAATCGCCAACTCCTTGACTTATCGATATTTTTTCAGAGTGCACTACGGGTCTCGGCTCGCTACAGTTTGTGCTGCTATTTATACAGACGTCTCTGTCTTCCATCTCACTGTCTCTCACTATCTTTAGTCGATGAATGCACTAAAATATAGCGACGAAAAAGCATCGACTCTCATTGATATTTTCCTCATAAGCGGCTGACTTTGAGCATACAAAGCAACCACTTTATACAGCGTCTACAGTACCGCAAAGACTACTGACTAAAACTTCACATTTGCCACACAGCCATAGGAATATATACTGATGCACATTTGTAATAAACGCTACTTCACCTTTAATCTACGATCAAAAGGCCAAAGAATGCGCGTTAGAAATAGGCGACGCAGCCCTGCACGTAAAGCGCGACGCGACTATCCGGTTTCGGCAATAAGCTTCAACAATAAGCATTGTGTTTCTTCAGCGCTTTGCTTTAGAATTCACTCTATCTCTATAGTTTGGCCAGCCTTCACGTTGCCTGGCCTTTGGGTAGTCTAATGAAGATCCTCCATGGCACCTGGATTCCAGATGCACAGCTTAATTTCGTGCAAACAGGAGCCTTCTATCTATGGGTCGAAACTGCCCATACAACTGCTCACACACTAGCTAAAGAAGAGAGTTTTGAAGAAAATCTTTTTCAGTCTCAATATCTAGAAAAAGATGACTTAGCCTTGTTTTTACAAAAAGAGCTAGGGTTTCCTGCGGCTGGTAGCTACGACATCACCAAAGACATCAGCCCAAAATTTTTTGAACTGCCGACCGCGAACGACTGGCCGTTGCCTTCGCTAGAGCTCACCCGGTACCTGGAGACAGAGCTGCCTGAATCCTTTGACTGGCAGACCTGGGAGATAGACTGTTATCGAATCACCCGTTTTTTTAACGGCAAACAGGCCAGGTCTAATGCGGCAGCAGGCATCAGCGCATTTGTTCCTCAGCTAAAAGAGCTGCACTTCATCGCCCAGTATCAGCTAGCAGAAGTTCAATTAGGCGCAGATCTGTTGTTCTGGCATCACTATGCTCAGGCATTTAAGCAAGTAATTCTCAAAGATCAATACATTCCCTCGCTACGATACCGAACGGTTAAAAAAACATTTGAAACCTATCCTCATTGGGAGATCGTCAGCGAAGCCTACGAGGCACTCCTAACTCGATACGCTGAATACATGCCTTTGGCCTGCGTTTCTGGATTTGCGCAGCCAGTAGAAGCATCCGATCAGCTACCAACGCCCTATCTTTACGACAAAGAGACTCTTTTGCGTCACTGTTCGGAGTGTTTGCTGCACGAGATTGTGACCAAAACGCCCTTACCACAATCTTTTTATAAACAGATAGAAGGCTCACTCATTTACAGCTGCTTGAAGTCTACGCACTGGACAACCAGTACGCAGCTGTCGTTGTATCAACAGTGGCGGCCTTGGCGCGATCGCATTGTTCGCACCCAGAACGCCATTCCTTTCTATCTATGCTTCCAGCTGCAGTCACCGCCCGATCCTGACGACGATTGGACGATTGTTTTCAAAGTCGCCCCCAAAGCGCATCCCTCTCTACGCATTAGCCTCGAAGACTATTGGCGCTTAAAGCCTCATCAGCAAATGGCGCTAAAGCTGCAGCTAGGAGAACGCTTTGAGCAAGAGCTGTTGTTTTCTTTAGGGGATGCGGCACGAATATATCCACCTATGTGGGAAGGCCTTGAAACCGACGAACCCGCCAGTATTGAGTTAGATGTAGACGCGGCGTTTGATTTTTTAAACGAAGCAGCTTGGGTGTTAGAAGATTCTGGCTGCAAGGTGATTGTGCCGTCGTGGTGGACGCCGCAGGGACGTCGCAGAGCCCAGCTGAAGCTAAAAGCCAGCAGTAAGTCTGTTAAAGAAAAGGGGGAAAACAAAAGCTATTTTTCGCTCAATACGCTTGTGGAGTATCAGTACGAGCTTTCGATCGGCGGCGAGAAAGTGAGTGAAAAAGAATGGCAGCAGCTAGTAGAAGCCCAAACGCCGCTTGTTCAGTTTCGCGGTCAGTGGATGGAGCTAGACCAGGCGAAAATGCAGGAGATGATGGCGTTTTGGAAACAGCATCGCCAGGATAATCCTGAAATGGGACTGTTGGAATTTATGCAGATGGCGGCGCAGCAAGGCGACGACGTAGAAGTTGACTTCAGTCGCGATCGCACGCTGCTAACCATGATGGACAGGCTCAACGACACCAGCGCCCTAGTCCCAATAGAAAATCCTGACAAATTTGAGGGCCAGCTCAGAGAGTATCAAAAGCGTGGCGTTTCCTGGCTCAGCTACTTAGAGAGTTTGGGTTTAAACGGCTGCCTAGCTGACGATATGGGACTCGGTAAAACAGTACAGGTGATTGCCCGGCTGCTGCACGAGGAAGAACAAGTCAGCAAAGAACAGGCTAATAAAAGACAGAAGCAGACTGCAAAGACAACCAAAAAGGCAACAAAAAAGGCAACAAATATACCGCCGACTCTATTGGTTGCACCGACCTCAGTCGTGGGCAACTGGTACCGAGAAATTCAAAAGTTTGCGCCTCATTTAGCGGCAATGGTGCATCATGGTAGCGATCGCACCAAAAACAAAAAATCTTTCAAGGACCTGTGTAAACGCAATCACTTGGTAATCACCTCTTTTGCGCTTGCCCGCCGCGACGCGGACCTGATTGAGAGCATCACCTGGCACCGCATCGTGCTCGATGAAGCGCAGAATATTAAAAACCCCAAAGCGGCCCAAACCAAAGCCATCCTCAGACTCTCTGCACAGCATCGACTGGCCCTAACAGGCACGCCCATAGAAAATAGATTGCTCGATCTCTGGTCTATCTTCAACTTTCTCAACCCTGGCTATCTAGGCAAAGAATCGCAGTTTCGTAAAAACTTCGAGCTGCCCATTCAGCGCAACAACGATCGCACGCAGTCGATGGTGCTAAAAAAGCTAGTAGAGCCGTTCATTTTGCGCCGGGTAAAAACCGATGAGTCTATCATTAAGGACTTACCGAGCAAGGTAGAACAGAAGCTGTACTGCAATCTCACCAAAGAACAGGCCTCCTTATACGAGGCCACTGTGCGCGACGTCGAAAAGCAGCTCAAGGATGCTGAAGGAATTCAACGCAAGGGCCTCATTCTCTCAACATTGATGAAGCTCAAACAGATTTGTAATCACCCAGCGCAGTTTTTGCAAGACGGCAGCGATTTTACCACTAGGCGATCGCAAAAGCTTAGCCGTCTGAGCGATATGGTCGCCGAAGCCATTGCCGACGGCGACAGCCTACTCGTTTTTACCCAGTTCAAAGAAATCGGCGACGCTTTAGACACCTACTTGCATCAAACCTTCCACTACAACACCTACTATCTGCACGGGGGCACGTCTCGCAAAAAACGCGATCGCATGATGGCTGAATTCCAAGCGCCAGAGACCGGCCCTTCTATCTTCATCCTGTCGCTCAAAGCAGGCGGTGTTGGCATTACCCTAACCAAAGCTAACCACGTCTTCCACTTCGATCGATGGTGGAACCCTGCCGTTGAGGACCAGGCCACCGACCGTGCCTTCCGTATCGGCCAAAAGAAGAACGTCTTTGTTCACAAGTTCGTCTCTACTGGCACCTTAGAAGAGAGAATCGATCAGATGATAGAAGATAAAAAGAAACTTGCTGGCACCATCGTCGGCTCCGACGAATCCTGGCTCACCGAGCTCGACAATGACGCCTTCAAACGCCTCATTGCGCTAAACAAAAGCGCAATCATGGACTAGCCCGTAATTACATTGTGGCGTAATTGAAGCACGACGCTAAGCAGCCCAAAATCTCTAAACAGCCCAAAATAAAGAGAACCGACAAACAACTATGGCCAATTTCACCCGCACCTGGTGGGGCGACACCTTTCTTTCCACCATTGAACAGTTCACCGACAGCGGTCGTCTTAGCCGAGGCCGCACGTATGCCAATGGTCGTAAAGTCAAATCCTTTGAGATTACCTGTGAAGGGGTCACCGCCCAAGTTCGGGGCTCTGTTAACCCCTACTATGGCGTCTATACCGAACCGCTTTACACAACAACTCTAGAATTTGAGCCCATCAGCCGAGCCAAGTGGTCTGCGCTGATCGCCCTGATGGCGTCCAAAGTTAGCATCCTCTCTAAGCTTCTTGTCGGCGAAATTCCCGACAATATTGAAGAAAGCTTTGAAACCCTGGGGCTACGCCTGCTACCTAAAAAAGGTGATTTTACCAGCCACTGTACCTGCCCCGACTGGAGTAATCCCTGCAAGCACGTCGCTGGCGTTTACTATCTGGTTGCTGCCGAGCTAGACCGCGATCCGCTCTAGCTATTTGAACTACGCGGCCTCTCCCGAGAGGCTTTACTCGCCGAACTCTCTACAACACCTCTGGGTGTCGCGCTTTCAAAAGAACTCATCGCGCGGCCTGAACCCCCCGAACCAGTAGAGAGTCTTCACACTCGGCCCACCTTAGCAGAAATAGAGAGTCCGGTCTCGCTGGCAGAATTTTGGCAAGGTGACAAACGATTGCCTAACCAGGAAGAAACGCCACAGCCCACTAACGTATCCGCTATCTTGATCAAAAAGCAGGGCGACTATCCTCCGTTCTGGCAGCGGAATAACTCTTTTATCGAAGTGATGGAAGAGTTTTATACCCAAGTTAGAACAAAAAATGACAACATTCTGGACTGAATCTGGACTGAAGATAGTCTATCGCGCTTTTTAGTAACTTTATGCTTACTGGCCCCGACGCTGAGTAATTTGCACGAAGGCAGACGCAACGATACGAGGTTGCGTTTCTACTAGCTGCAGGGTGAAAGTACGTTGCTCTCTCTGCAGAGTGCCGTCCGGATAAAAATAGGTGTTCTGTCCTACAAGTTCGATAGTTTCAGGCGTACGGCGAGTCACTTCTAGATTTTCTACGGTGACCTGCCGAAACTGCTGAAAAAAGTCTGGATCAAACTGTGAAGCTAAGTCATCGCCAAAGAGAGAGCGGGCGGACGCCCAATCTTGGTTAGAAACATGCCGATAAAGATTTTCTACTGCCAAAATTGCAGTTTCTGGCTCTAACGTTCTGGGCTCTGCAACAGCTGGGGCAGCAATAGTCTCTTCAACGCTTGTGGAGGCTTGGTCAACCTCCGTAACGGTAGGATCGCTTAAAAACACAGGCCAGACAAAGCGTCCCAATAGCAGTAACGCTAAGCTGCTCAGTCCAATTCCGATGGGGCGGATGAGCGATCGCACCTCAACCGATTTCTCTACGTCACCAGACTTATCACCGACATCTGTCTGTATGACCGTCTGCGTCACTGTTTGCAACGGCGGCACCTCCCGACCAACCGCCAGGGTATGAGCCGTATCAGGAGAGGACACCTTTGGCAAAGGATGATATGCAGGGCCCGGTTCAGAAAGCTGACCAGGCAGCTGACCAGACAGCTGACCAGGCAGCTGACCAGGCAGCTGACCAGACAGCTGACTAAGCTCAGCGGGCAGTGCTTTCAAAGCCGCTAAGGCGGATGAAGCCTGGTCGTATCGCGTCCGAAAGTCGAAACGCACCATGTTGTCGATCAGAGACACCAGAGCCGGATGCAGATGGGTCGCCAGCGTATGCCAATCACAGTCGCCTGTTTGGGGATGAAGGTTGAGCTGGCTAGGATAGCGCCCTGTAATTCCTTGAATCGTAATCATGCCAATAGCAAACACGTCACTGCTGTAACGAGGATATCCAGCAACTTGCTCACCTGGCATATAACCTTGGGTGCCAATGGCCACGGTTCGCCCTGGGTTAGCCATGTGGGGACCAAGCTGAGTACTCACCTGCTTAACCGCGCCAAAGTCAATCAAAACAATCCGCCCGTCCTGTTGACGGCGGATGAGGTTAGCTGGTTTAAGATCGCGGTGAATCACCCGGTTATGGTGCACAAACGCCAGGGTAGGCAAAATATCGCTGAGAAATGCGATCGCTTGCGTACTGTCCCAAGGCTCACCCATCGCCAGCTCATCTACCAGATCTTGCCCTTCAATCAGCTCCTGGGCCAGATAAAACTCTTGATTCTCTTCAAAATGAGCCAATAGCCGCGGAATTTGCGAATGTTCTCCCAGTTGAGAGAGCACCTCAGCCTCTGTAGCGAACAGTCTTCTAGCAGTTTGCAACGCCTGCTGGCTGCTAACGTTGGGTTGAAGCTGCTTAATCACACACTGAGGGTGACCTGGCAAATGTAAGTCTCGTGCTAAAAACGTTTGGCCAAATCCACCAGCACCTAAGCTTGAGCTAATCTGATAGCGTCCGCCCAAAGGTGGCGACGTTGCAGCAGACCTATGGCCGTTGAGTCCCATCTGCTTACCTATGTAGAGCGACTGAAGTGGCTGAAAGTGTAGAGTGACGTCCCATTGGTTTACGGATGATGGCTGTGCTGAAAGTGTAGGGTATCGTCAGCAATTTAAGCCTGATAGATAAGATGATTTAGCAGATGCATATATACAGGCTGTGTTTATTTAAGAAGATTGCGTAGCACTTCACACTACACCTAAACACTATTGCCTACAAACCGTGCTTAGAAACTATGCCTAGAAATCGACAGACAACCGTACAACAGATTCAGCAGCTGGATCCGGAAAAAGATGCGATCGCAATCTGCCACCTCCTAGCAGGCTATGAATTCCCTTGGGACAATACCCGCGCGCTCGAAATTGCTTTACTGCGAACCTTTTGCGTCCCTAGCATTGCTCGGCTACTCGACCAAACCGGCGAATTTCATCGCCACGCCCAAAAACGCTACGACGATACGGGCATCGTCGTTTCTGAGCTGTTCAAATGGGGCTACCACCATCCGAGAGGACAGGCCTTTCTACAAAGAATGAATGCCATTCATCAGCGCTACTCAATTGATAATGCAGACTTTCTCTACGTACTCTCGACGTTTATCTACGAGCCGGTACGATGGATTGAACAGTTTGGCTGGCGTCAGCTCTCAGCCCGCGAAAAGCAAGCTATATATTACTTTTGGCGCGATGTCGGCCAGCGTATGAACATCGTCGATATCCCAGCGTCTTACGAGTTACTTGAAGCCTATAACCAAGACTACGAGCAGCAGCATTTTGCCTATGCAGAAGCTAATCAGCGGGTAGCAGATGCGACGAGAAATATGCTGCTGGCATGGTTTCCAAAAGGAGTGCGATCGCAGGTAGACAAAGCCATCCCTGCCCTACTCGATCCTACGCTTCTGCAAGCGCTAGGCTGGCAACCAGCCCCCACTTATCTCACCAGATTTCTCAAAAAGAGCCTGCATCTGCGCAGTCGCCTGCTACGCCAGCGCCCCCCTCGCAAACTCCCCGACTTCTTTTGCGATCAGCCTATCCGCAGCTATCAAACAGGCTATACCCTAGAAGACATCGGCCCTTCAATCTTAATAT
>CALDSK010000065.1 GCA_937911865.1 uncultured Synechococcus sp. | reverse complement strand
GTTGCCTGTGTCACTGTCTCAGAATCGTACCTCACGCAATCAGGAACCGCTATAAAGTTCCAAAAAGGTTCTCAGATTTCCAAAATCTATGGCTCGCTAAGTGCAGAGGAAGAATACTATTGCAACTTTGGGCTAAACCCAGATTACGTTTCTACGCTGATAGCCAGCTCGCTAGCGGTTGTCGGTTCGGATAATGAAGGAGAAGTGCGAGTGGTGGAAGTTTCAACGCATCCCTTCTTTATCGGCACGTTGTTTGTTCCACAAACTCGTTCAAAGCCTGATATGCCTCATCCTGTGGTGACAGCGTTTCTCAGAGCAGTGGTTCAGAAAACAGCTCAATGAAGATTGCACAAGTTAAATACTTAGCATAGCCGCCGGGATCGCAGCTAGGCGCACGCAGAATAAGTATAGTAATGTTCATGCCTATACGCTTTGTAGTTCATAGATGTTGGTTCTCCCGCTGACGGTGTCTACGAGCAGCAACCCCTCTGACTTGCTATCCATCTGCGCAAGCAGCTCACCTTCATGGTTCCAAGCTGCCGACTGCCCAACGCTGGCAAAGTTGTCGCACAGCCCAACAGAATTAGACACAACAACATACATACTATGCTGCTTAGCAATTGTCGGATAGTGAAGCATACCTTTCTCCATACCGCCTGCTGGCTTAGCTACGCTAGCCAAATAGACGTTGGCTTCTAGCTCTGCGGCACGTCTAGCATGGTCACACTGTAGTGATTCATAGCAAATCGCCGGGACAGCCTTACCCCTAGCTGTTTCTAACACCAGTTGGTCATCGCCAGCTACAAAGAAGGGTAGCTCGTCAGCATGAAGCTGTTGCTTTGCGTAGCTACGACGAGGTTGATGAGGCATAAACCAAACCATTCCGATCTGTATTCCAGATGCTACAGAAATAGGTAAACCAGCGCCGATAACAACATTGTGTTCATCACTGAACTGCTGAAACACCTCAAGACGTTGATCGCTCTTGTCAGTAGCAAATGACCGAGCAAGTCCCGGTTCATAACCCGTGAGCGACAGTTCTGGAAAAAATATGAGGTGAGTTCTCCTCTTGATCGCAGCATTAGCAAGGGTAAGGTGTTTGGCTATGTTCGATTCAATATCGCCTGTGACAGGTTGAATTTGAGCAGCGCTAATTTTCATTCTGAGACTTTAACCTCATATCTGGATACTGAACATGGGCTTTCATGACTGTTGACGCACAAACACTGCCTACGGCTGAGGGCGGATAACCCACAATCAGCTATATTTGGTCGGAAACTTTCTACTCGATCAGCTTATTCCTGTAATCAGGCGAAACAGTCTTACCTAATTTGCCGTTTAGAGTAATTTATGTAAAATCTTCTCTCTAGATAAACAGGCAGGCGGCTTATCGCTAGAAAAGATATCACGTCTCACACAGGTCACACACGTCATGTTTACTACCGAACCAGCCTTGGATATATTCCTTAGGGGGCTATTACTCACGGTACTCGCTATGTTCTGGGTTGTCGTGCTCGTCCGCGTCAATGGGTTACGGTCATTCTCAAAGATGACTAATTTCGACTTCGTTATGACGGTTGCAATAGGATCTTTGCTTGCAGGCGCAAGCCAATCGACCAGTTGGGGCGCATTTGCACAGGCAGTTTTAGCGATGGCTGCATTGTTCGTTGTGCAATATGCAACTGCTCGAATGCGCAAAGCCTCTAACAAGTTTGAAACACTAATACAGAACACACCTGTCGTACTCATGCGAGACGGTAAGATCCTCCAAAAAGCGCTTACAGAGACTCGCGTTGCGAAAGATGATCTAATTGCCAAGCTCAGAGAGGCGAATGTCCTCGACTTCTCTGAGGTGCGGGCAGTGATCCTTGAAACGACAGGCGACATATCGGTACTTCACGGCGATAGATGTTCAGAGTCGTTATTGCAGGGAACTAAATACATCGATCTCTAGCTGGGGACTCTAGCTGGAAAGAAAGCGAGAAAGAGAGCTGTCGTTACTAAAATCTCAGAGGCGATTCTACATGTCAGCACCGCTCACGAATAAGGTAGCCCTGGTTACTGGCGCAACTCGGGGCATTGGCAAAGGAATTGCGATCGCACTCGTTCAATCCGGTGCCACGGTTTACATCACAGGCCGTAGTTCAACATCTCAAACAGCTACTGACTCCATCGCAGGCAGCCTCGAAGACACGCAGAATGCTGCTAAGCAATCAGCAGGTAGTCTAATTGCCTGCCAAGTTGACCATAGCGACGACGAGCAGGTGCAGCAGCTGTTTCATCGCATAAAAGTTGAACAACATGGCCAATTAGATATTCTTGTAAACAACGTCTATGGCGGCGTGCGTGCCTTGCGAACCTATCAGGGAAACCCCTTTTGGGAAGCTGACGCCAGCCTTTGGGATGACTGCAACAATGTAGGTTTGCGTAGCCATTACATAGCCAGCCGGTTGGCCGCGCAGCTCATGGTGCCACGCCAGCAAGGACTGATTATCACAATCTCTTCTTGGGGCGGACTCTCTCCTATCTTCGGAGTCGCTTACGGAACAGGAAAATCTGCCTGCGATCGCCTCGCCGCTGAAATGGCAGCAGAACTCAAGCCCCACAACATCACCTCCATTGCCCTGTGGCCCGGCATCGTAGGGACAGAACACATCACAGAACTGGTTGAAGAAAGCAGCGCTACAGACGATCCACAGATGGCAATGATGCACACAAAATTCAACTGGGAAACGCCAATTTTTACAGGTCGTGTCATCGCTGCGATCGCAGCTCAACCCAACACATTACCCCTCACCGGAAAACTACAGATCGTCGCTGAACTAGCGGCAACCTACGGAATTGTTGATCAAGAAAACAACCAGCCAGCCTCTCTGCGATCGCTCAAATTCCTACTGCCCATGCTGTTGCCACCGCTCAAAGCTCATACAAACATCATTCCAAATCTATACGTTCCCTGGTGGATCTTGCTAATCACCGCACTCAGCGCTCCTCGCAAATAAGCGGCCCCTTTCAAACAGTTCAAACAGAGCCTACTCACCGGCTGGCGAAACATCGCGGTCAAACGCCCGTCATCCAGGTGGCCGCAAAAAGCGAAATTCCCAACATGCATACGCAGCTTGCACCGATGACTCGCCCTAATTGAGCTAGGGGAATGGGCAGTGATAGAGTTGCCTTTTTTGCGAGTCGCTGCTGCGCCACCCGGGCACCCCACCGATGCGTAAAAATCGCCATAATGCCAATCCAGGCAAGCGTCATTGCCATCCCTGCTGAAATAGCCAGCACCATGGCAACGCTCTGCCACAGCATGTCATTGGCTAGCCCATACAGCAAAACCAATAGTGCACCACTGCAGGGAACTGACCCTACTGCCAGCGCCAGCCAGCCGCTCATGCTGTTCGCTTCACCGCAGGATAGGCAGCTACAGCTTATCCATTCATTCTGGCCACTTTTCGCAGACGTGCCTTGACGATTTGAGGAACGATTGGAGGAATGATTTGAGGGACGGTTTGTAGATTGAGCTGACGCTTGGATCTGCTGGCTTAAACTGGGATAGAGCAAGTCACTTGGGGTGCTATCTGGCTGTAGGGCTACTGAGGAGGACGTAAGTTGGGGCTTTGTCTTTTTCGTTAAGGTTTGCCGTAGCATCCAGCCGCCTAAGAGAGCGATCGCCCCATAGCTAATTAGCTGAACCACTCGATAGTTACTCTCTGCAGCAACCCCTATCTGGCGCATCACTGTATCGGTAAAGATCACCAGAAGAATCGCTGAGAACACATGGAAAATGGCAATTTGTCCGCCCATTAGCAGCCCTCGCTGCAAACTGCCTCCTCGTCCTACAAAGTAAGAGACAATGACCGCTTTGCCGTGTCCTGGCCCTAAAGTATGCAAAATGCCGTAGCTGAACGACATAAGCAGTGCAAAAATCATTGATTGAGGCGACTTCTGGCTTTGTATTTGGTTGAGCGCAGTGGTTAAAGTATTAGAAATCGCTCTAGGGAGCTGTTTCCAACCCTGGAGGGTGAGAAGAGAACTGACTGAGTACGACGGGACAACTGGCTGGCTGTCAGTAGAGACGATTGACCTCAGGTTCATTGTGTAGCTTACGTCCACCGTCCGAGAACCGTCCAACTGAAACAGTTCATAGCTACCCTCATGTGCCTGCAGTTCACCTTCTACCTGCACAGGTGAAAAGATACCTGGATTGTCTACGGCTTCAGATGTTTTGATGTACACCATTTGATTAGGCGGCGGCGCCGGCACATGAACACAAGCGCCAGCATAGGGCACCAGTAAAAACTCGTTCATCTGCTTTTCCTGGCTTCTAACTTGACCAGCATCTGCGCCCAGCGGCAACACATAACCGTCGATAAGAACAAGGCTGTCCACAACATCGGTATTAGTCGCACGAGACTGCGCCGCCCAGTATGCCCTAGCCTCGTCTGCTTCCTTGAGCAGTTCGTCGGTATCCATGCCTTCAGCCACAAACAGCGCTTCCAGTCGCTGAAGCTCTTTTCTTTCAAGGCTCTCAGGTGCAGGCTGATTGACCTTAATCCATTCTCGTAGCTGATATAGCTCAGAGAGCTGATAGGTCTGGGTGGTCGTCAAATGCTCGTAGGGGTTGCGCAGGTGAGTAGACTGCGACTTCAAATCGTCCCAGGTCACTGTAGTTTGTGCCGACGCAGGGACAATCGGACTCAGCACAAAAACACAGCTGAGCAGACAGGCCCAGCAGTAGGTAGCGTAGCGCCGCCACCGCCGCGAAAAAAAGCCCATTGCATCTGACCTGCCTAACTTTTCGTTAGTATAGCAGTCTAACTTATTAGGAAAATATGCTCTAACCATACACAAAGCGGATCGGTAAGTTTCTCAAAGCATAGCCTGATATTTTTTTGCAAATCTGCGGCTATCGTTCGCGCTTGCCATCCGATTTTTCTAACTGAAAAAACAACAACGTCACAACACCGGAGACAACGATCAACACAACATTAATTGCCAGCAGCGCCATTCCGCCCCAGCCTCGTATTGGGTCATGAGAAAGAAATGCGATCGCACCTGCAACACCAGCAGGCACCAGCGCTAGCGCAGCCACTACCCCAACGAGCGTATCTGTCTTTCGTTCAGTGATTGCAACCATGCCAGCAATACCAGCCGCGATCGCCGTTACAACGCTATACCATCCAGGACTCACCCGCTCTTGCAACAGTGTTCTATCCAGTAAGTTAGCTTCCTCGGGTAAGACATGCGTAATATTAAGCAACCATGTGACAGTGAGTGCCGCAGCGATCGCAACCCCTAACCCTAGTCCTGCTGAAACACCCCCCTCAATCACCAATTTCCGTTCTCATTTCACATTCGCAAAAGAGATTTAGGCCAGAGGCGTCAAAGCAGGCGCAATCACCATTGAGCCAATTAATACAGGAATAGAGTTCGTCAATAGCGCGACTGCTGACAAAATCCCAGAAGTCGCCATTAGAACAATATACGCCACGCTAAATTCACTCAGCGCAACCACTCTCTGCATAGTTTCGTCGTCAATCTTCTGAAAACCAACCAAGTTCTGTTCCTTACAATCCAAAACATACACGCAGAAAGCAAGTCTCATGGAGAGACTCGTTTAACTCTATTTTGGTCTCAATATGATAGAAAATATCATTCTGAGACTCACAACAAGACTAAGCCTTGAAAAGGCACATTCTTGCACTAAGACCAGTCAGCTACAACAATCTTTCCAAGCGTGGTCCCAGACTCAATCTGACGGTGTACCTCACGCAAATTCTCTGCGTTGATAGGGTGAACAACCTTCTGGCAAGTGGTTCGAATGTCATCACTGTCTATCAGCTGACTTACCCGATTCAGTAGCACTTGCTGTGCTGCCATATCTTCTGTCTGATACATTGAGCGGGTAAACATAAACTCCCAGACAAAGCCAGCGCTCTTCCGCTTCAGCGGCCCCATCTTCAAAGGTTGCTCATTTTCTACAATTGAACAGATTGTTCCCTGCGGCTTGATTATCTCTGTCATCGCTGGCCAGTGCCCGTCAGTATCGTTCAGACATAATATGGCGTCAATATGCTTATAGCCAACGCTGGCAATCTCTTTTACCAGGCTGTTCCGGTGATTAACAACCGCATCTGCGCCTAGCTGCTGACACCATTTAATCGTCTCAGGCCGAGACGCACTTGCAATCACCGTCAGCTTTGCCACCTGCTTAGCTAGCTGAATCGCAATCGAGCCAACGCCGCCAGCACCGTTAATAATCAAAATAGACTTGCCTGCGTCCTCGCCAGACCGGCCTATCCCCAATCGTTCAAACAGTGCCTCCCACGCGGTAATCGTTGTCAGTGGCATAGCCGCTGCTTGCGCAAAGCTCAACGTCTTGGGCTTGCGGCCAACAATTCGCTCATCTACCAGCTGAAATTCACTGTAGCTGCCAGATCGGGTAATATCGCCCGCGTAGTACACTTCATCCCCTATACGAAACGCTGTAACCGATTCCCCAACGCCGACAACGACGCCTGCCGCATCCCAACCCAAGATTTTCGGCTTGGCCTCCACACCATCTTCCTCTTTATCTTTGGGCGATCGCACCTTAGTATCTACCGGGTTAACAGAAATCGCCTTGACTGCAACTAACAGGTCGTATCCCTTTGCGGCTGGTGCTTCTAGTTCAACATCTTGCAGACTATCGTCATCAGTAATAGGCAGATACCTATAAAGCCCAACAGCTTTCATAAGAAAAACCAAAAAGAGAATAGGAAAACCATTATACGTAAGCCTGTAGCGCTAACTGTCCTGGCTGCAGCAGTGACCGTCTCCGTCACAATCGCATGCCAGCAGCTCAGCTATCTGGTTCAACAGGTCTGGAATATCAAAGGGCTTGCACAGCAGGCCATTAGCCCCTGCCTTCATACCTTTATTCAAAACGGAGCGATCGTGAGCCGTCAACAGCAAAATAGGAATATGAGCCGTCTTCGGATTCTGGCGAATTTGGCGGGTCACCTCATAGCCATTCATCTCCGGCATCATCACATCTAGCAAAATCAAATCTGGCGGCAGTTTCTGCACTGTTTCCAGCGCACTCTTCGCACTCTCAGCACCGCTAAACTGATAGCTTTCCTCACTCAAAATGGCTTCAAGCAAAAAAAGATTATCCGGCGTGTCATCGACCGCCAAAATCTTAGGATTTTCAATAGTCGTCATACTACTCTCATTTGCCATGCGCCATCCGCAACAAGGCCCTCTATATAGGGCCATGCAGCGAACAGCATGCCTACAGTCAACATCTCTCAAAACCTACCAGCGCCAACCTCACTTGTGCTCCTACCAGCGACAGAGAACGACCTAAAGCAAAACTAAAGATCCCTTTTTGCCTCTCTGTTTGAGCTGCCAAGCACGCCGCTTGACAATTTATTTTATATTTAGCAAAATAGCTAAATAAGGAACCACGCCGATACACCTTGGATAGGCAACAGTTAAAGCAGTGAGTTAAAGCAATAAACGAAAGCAGTAAGCAAAAGCAGCGAGCGACCTCCACGGTAAATAACCCTAGTGAATGACATATACAAAGCCCTCTCCGATCCCACGCGTCGTCGCATTCTTGAGCTATTGCGAGATCATGACATGACCGCTGGCGAGCTGGCCGAACACTTCAGCCTGGCAAAACCCACTCTCTCTAGACACTTCTCAGTCCTCAAACAGGCCGATCTCATCCATGCCGACAAGCAAGGTGTCACGATTACCTACCATCTCAACCTATCCGTCCTCGAAGATGCCTTACTGCTCATGATGAGTAAATTTAAGCTATCTCCTCAACCATCCACAGACGCCAACCCCTTACCTAATATAGAAGGCGCTAGCCATGAAACTTAAACGTACGCTTCTAATCAATCTGACGATTATCGCCGCCATGCTGGCACTATCGCTTTGGGCATGGATTCAGCTGCCTACTAATAGTCAGATTCCTATGCACTTTGATGCAACCGGTGTCCCAGACAGATACGCTGGAAAAAGCGGTCTTCTAGAACTTCCCGCAGTTGCGTTAGGACTGTCTCTCCTCTTTGTTGTTGTTCCTAGTATTGAGCCTCTACAGAAAAACATTCAGCGATCGCACAAAGCCTATACAGCCTCCTCAATCATTGCAGTCGCTGCGATCGCCACTATTCACACAGCGATCACATTCATCGCTCTCGGTCAGCCAGTCAGTATTCCAAACGTTGTCAACATAGTGATAGGCCTAACATTTATAGTCACTGGCAACTATGCGAGTAAAATTCGACGCAATTTCTTCTTTGGATTCCGCACACCCTGGACTCTCTCTAGCGAAAGGGCTTGGCACAAAACTCATCGCCTCGGCAGTTGGCTGCTGCTGCCACATGGTGTTGCTTTCTTCGCAGCAGGCCTACTCAGTGCGTCTTTTCTAGTCACTTGCGTGCTCACCGTTAGCCTCATTGTTTCTCTTCTATTAGTGCTGCCTGTTTACTCCTATCAAATCTGGAAGACAGATCCTAATCGGCTTACTCAATAAATAATCTCTCAAACAGTACCGCGCAAACACTGTCGAACCAACATGGACTTTCTTTACGAAATACAGCGCCGTGAGCCGGTCTTTCAACATCCTGAATGGGGAACCACACAGCAAGACTTTGAAAACCTCACAGACCCGAGCTTTTACGGGATAGACAGCTATGGTCGACGCTATAGCCGTGAGCAAGCCATTACAACAGCGCTGGTCATGTACAAAGATCCAGGCTATAAAGGTCTCCATTCCTGGCCCACTGAAACCTGGGAAATTGGCAAGTTCGAATGGCTTGGCATTTCTCACAACAAGCTACTGGTTACCTACATGCTTCTCACCCGCAATCAGTTAACCCGTCGTACCTCAATCTGGCGAATCGAAAACAACATTTGGACTATTGTGTTTCACCAGGCAACGCCAGTACAAGACTAGCCACTCTAGCGTTGTTGCTTCGTGCAACAATTCTCTTCATCCCCGACTGCGGCCCTTTCCACACATAAACTGAGAACGCTCACCCAGACTACGACCGTGTTGCCACAAATTCATGCCAAGTGCTAGCTGGTCAGATTCCCAGTCTGCCAGCGCCTGCGGCACATTATGACTGTGGTCTACTAAAGCCTCTACCAGCGCAATCGCATTCGCCGCTGCCTTAGCCGTACTGGCCGCTGTATGAGGCCTGGGAATAAACGCGGCATCTCCTATCAGTGCAACCCGGTCGAACGCCATCTGGGGCACGCCTAAATCTAAAATTGACTGCACAAAAGGCTCTTTAGTAGCCGCAACCAGCTTTTGAAAAGGTGCGATCAGTACCTGATCCGCATAGTCACGCATTTCCTGTTCTGCGGCAGCAGACATCATACCTGGCGGAACAGAGTAGGTCCTTTGTCTCTCACCTTTATCAGTCAGCAGCCGGGGTAGCTCTGTCTGCTCATCGTAGTTGACATACCAAACCCAGTTGAATCGACGTTCTCCAGGAACAAGCGATTCATTTTCGCCCGGAATCACGTACTGCAAAATATGAGAGTTAGGAAAATCATAAAACACGAAGCGCTCAGTGAAAATCTCAGCGGCTTCAGGCTCAAGGTCGGCTTCGTCAACCAGTCCTCGATAGCCCACATAGCCTGCATACTGGGGTGCATAAGCTGGTAATAGCTGTTGTCGAACAGTTGAGGTGGGTCCGTCTGCCCCAATCAGCAAATCGCCCGTTTCATCAGAGCCATCGGCAAAAACAGCCGTTACCGTTCCATTACCCGGTCGAACTTCTGTGAGAACTTTTCCCTGATGGTAGTGCTCATCAGGAAAGTGTCTTCTCATGGTGCGATAGAGAATATTCCAGGAAGTGAGCGTCTGGCGCATAGGCATTCGATCGATGCGGCCATCTTTTTGTAGGTAGTAGCGCTCAAAGGCATCAACGCCCAGCGCAGCTGTTGCAATACCTGCTCGCTTAAACGCGGTCACAACATCAGCTTGTAAAACAACCCCGCCGCCTCGACTGTCCAGCTCATGGGCAGAACGCTCGTAAATATCTACCTGCCAGCCAATAGAGCGTAAAAGGACTCCAGAGAATAGCCCAGCGAGCGAACCGCCAATCACAATTGCCCGCCTGTTAACTGTTGGTGTATCTACTGCTGGTTGATCTATTGAGTTTGTGGATACAGTCATGCAGTCTCTCTTTTCAGGGCTGCGACAAGAGTGCCAACAGACTGAGCACCCGAGATAGTTGTATTGCCGATACGGATACTGGGCACGCCGCGGATACCCTGCGAAATCGCCTGTTTTTCCAAGCGCCGCACCTCCTCAACCCCTGCGTTTGACGATAGAAAGCGGCTCACAGCTTCAGTCTCCAGACCGATTTCCCCTGCTAGTGCGCTCAACGTTGCCGCCTGACCGATATCTTGCCCTTCGCTGAAGTAAGCACGCAAAATGCGATCGCCCATTTCAGTCGCCAGCCCACTTTTCCCAGCCAGCCAGGTTAAACGGTGCGCGTTGAAAGTATTCGGCGTCACCTTTATCTTTTCATAATGAAACTCAACTTCGTCTGCTTGCGTAGCCTGTACTGTTTGCGCGTCTAGCTGCTGAGAATGGGCCCAGCTACCAAACTTCGTACTGCGGTAGAGCTGGCGGTCTATCCCCTCTGCGGGCATATCCGGATTAAGTTCAAACGGCAGCCAAACTCGCTCTACGTCTACAGAAAAATCAAGTTGTTCAATAGCTTGATCCACCCTGGATTTAGCCACCCAGCACCAGGGACAGATAAAGTCAGACGTCATGTAAATCGTGAGGGCCATAGTTAATTTCTTTGCTTGCCTCCAACCGCTTAATGAGATTGACTTCACTATAGGCTGACTCAATAAGAATGTTAATATAGCGCTTATGCTAATTACCTTTGCAAAAAATGCAAAAGTAATTACTGGGCGTGAATACCTGAGTAAAAATCAATGGATCAGCTCGCGGCTATGCGGTCGTTCGTGAAGACAGTTGATGCTGGCGGCTTTTCGGAAGCCGCCAGACAAATGAAGCTGGCAGTTTCTTCAGTCACTCGCCAGGTTAATAGCTGATTGACTGACAAAACATAGGCTTGGACGCGATTAAACCTATATGCGGATG